>JAIOOZ010000482.1 GCA_021414185.1 Betaproteobacteria bacterium | reverse complement strand
CATCGCCGGCCACGTGCAGATGACTATTGCCAGCATTCCGGTGGTGATTTCGAATGTCCGTGCAGGGCGGCTGCGTATGATCGCGCAGTGCGGCGAGTCGCGTTCGCCCACGGTGCCGGATGTGCCGACGATGCAGGAAGCCGGCGTGCCGGGCTTTGTCGTCAGCAGCGGCTTCAGCTGGATCGGCCCCGCCGGCATGCCGCGCCCGATTGTTGAAAAGCTCAACGGCACGCTGGTGAAAGTGCTGAACGACCCGGCGATCCGCAAGGACCTGCTGGAGCGCGGCGCCGATCCCATCGGCAACTCGCCCGAGCAGCACGCCGCTTTTATCAAAGCCGAGATCGAAAAGTGGCAGCGGGTGGCGAAGCAGGCGGGCATCAGTCCGGAATAATGCGAACGGCCCCGGCATGGGGCGATGCGCGTAAAATTCCACGGCAATATGCCCCTGACCCTGGCAGCCACGGCGACCCCATCGCGGCCGATGTCCACGCAGCGCGCGCTCGGCATCGCCGCGGCATTCGTCGTTGGTTACGTCGCGCTCGCCTTGTTGTCGCGCTATTACCTGGTGCGGCCGTTCGCAATTACGGCCTGGTATCCCGCCGCGGGCCTCGCCATGGGCCTGCTTCTCGTATTCGGCGTGCGATTCTGGCCGGCGCTTGCCGTCGCCTCGACCTGCAACCTTCTGCTGTCCCGCGGCATGCCGGCGTTCCCCTATACCCAGTTCCTGGCGCCGCTGATCATCACCGCGGGTTACGCGGGTATGGCCGCATTGCTGCGCGGCCCGCTGGAATTTCGCAACGAATTCGATCGCGTGCGCGACGTCTGGCTGCTGGTGGCGGTGTCGGCGGTTGGCACGCTGCTGATGGGCCTCGCCTATGTGTCGGCCTTGCGCTTCGACAGCGCAATGACGGTATGGGAATTCGGCCGTGCGGTGACGCGGTTCTGGATCGGACACCTGGTTGGCATCGTGATCAATACGCCGCTCCTGCTGCTGCTGATCGACCGGCCGCGCATCGACCGCGCGTTGCAGCGGCGGTCGCGGCTCGAGATTGTCGCGCAGACCGCCGCTGCGACGCTGGCGCTGCTGTTGATTTTCGCGCCTGGCTGGAGCGATGAGTACAAATGGTTTTACGTGCTGTTCATGCCCTTGATCTGGATCGCCACGCGCCACGGTATTGTCGGCGCCGTGCTCGGCATTGCCATTCTTCAACTCGGGCTGATCGTGGCGATCCTGAACTCCAGCTTTCAGCACGGCACGGCGGTGACCGAATTCCAGTTCATGATGCTGGCGCTTGCGGTGACGGGGCTTTTCCTCGGCATGTTCGTCACCGAGCGGGGCGCCGCGCACGACGCGCTCAATCGCAGCGAGGCGCGGTTGCGCGCCATGGTCTCCACCGCGTCCTACGGCATTATCACGATAGACGAGCATGATGTGATCGTCGCGGCCAATCCGGCGGCCGCGGCAGTATTCGGACTCGCCCAGGACAAGCTGACCGGGACCCTGGCGCGCGACGTGATTCCCGAATTCGCGCGCGCCTCGCATGCGGGCGAGGTGTTCGAAGCGGACGGGGTCAGGGGCGACGGCTCCGCGATACCGCTGGAGCTCGCGGTCAGCGTGACCAGCGGAGGAACGCCGACCCTGCGCATCGCCATCGTCCGCGATATTTCGCGCCGCCGTGAACTGGAAAGGAAATTCAACGAATCGCAGGCGGAGCTCAACCGTTCGGCACGGCTGGCTGCGGCGGGCGAAATGGCGGCGGCGCTGGCGCACGAACTGCACCAGCCGTTGTCCGCGATACGCAATTATGCGTCCGCCTTTCGCCTGGTCGACAGCGAGCAGGCGGCGCCCGCATTGATGCGCAAAGTGGAAAGCGAAGCGGTGCGCGCGGCGGAAATCGTGCAGCGTTTGCGCGATTTTTTCCAGGCCGGGACTTCGCGGCTCGAGCGCATCGACGTCGGCGAATTGATCGGGATCGCGCTCGCCCATGCGCGCGCCGAAGCCGCGCAGAAGGGCGTCAGCCTGGAAATGACGGTCGCGCAGAAGGCCGATTTGCTGGTGGACCGCGTGCAGATAGAAACGGTTTTGCACTGTCTGATAGGCAACGCGATCGATGCGCTGGCCGCGGCAGAGGGCACGCGGCGGGTACGCGTGGAAGCCGCCAGTTGCGACGAAGGCTGGATCAATGTCTCGGTGATCGATTCCGGGCCCGGTATCAGCCCGGTCATGCTCGGCCGCCTGTTCGAGCCCTTCGCGACGAACAAGCCGAGCGGGATCGGCCTCGGCCTGTCGGTGAGCCGGTCGCTGGTCGAAGCGCACGGCGGCAGGCTGTGGGCCGAGTCGGGGCCGGCGGGCGGCGCCGCTTTTCATTTTTCTTTGCCAACCGCGGAATTAAAACTGGCGAGCATCCATGACGAATGAGCAGACGGTATTCATCGTCGAGGACGACGCCGCAGTACGCGATTCGCTCGGTGTGCTCCTCGGCCTCAAAGGCTATCGCACGCACGCGTTTACGACTGCCGAAGATTTCCTGCGCGTATATCAGCCGCAGTGGGGCGGTTGCCTGCTGCTCGATATCAGGATGCCGGGCATGAGCGGCCTGGATCTGCAGGCGACATTGCACGGGCGCGGCATCACGCTGCCCGTCATCATGATGACGGCGCACGGCGATGTGCCGACGGTCAGGACCGCCCTGAAATCCGGCGCGCTCGATTTTCTGGAAAAACCCGTCGATCCCGAGGCGCTGCTGACGACCATACGCACGGCGCTCAATCTGGATGCTGCGCACCGGCGCGCGGCGCAGGAGGCGCATGCGGTGGAAGCGCGCTTTGCCAAGCTGACGGCGCGCGAACGCGAAGTCATGGACCTGATCGTCAGCGGCTGCCATAACTCGGAAATCGCCAAGCGCCTGAACATCAGTCCGCGGACGGTCGAAGTGCACCGCGCGCGCGTGATGGAAAAATTTGAGATCGGCAGCGTAGTCGACCTGGTGCGCATCGCGCACAACAAGTCTTGACGTGCTTGCGGAGCTACTTGCTCACGTACAACTCTATGCACGGCTGGTTTTGATAATAAAACGTGTCCTGATATTGCATCTTCGTGATGACATAGACAGAAACCGGGTCTTTGGAGCTGTATCTGAAGCGGTCGCCCAGCCGGAACTCGCCTTCCTTGTTGGGCACTGGCAGCAGTATCGGCGCGCGCAGGAAGCGGTAGGCGATTTTTGGCTGGCGATTTTGCCGCAGCATCGCGGCAACCGAATCCCGCCGCAACGCGTTTGACAAGGCCCATCCGCCCCAGGAATGGTTCAGCGCGGGCCGCCTCTTGATGATCATATAACCCATAGGCGCCTGGTCCAGGATGACGGCCAAATCGTTCTCGGCGGAATTGGCCCTGGCCGTTTCCGTCATCCATTGCGTCATCGCCTCGTAATATTCGCTGGTGTGTATCCCCGCGCCGAAGCCGCCGCTTAGAGTGCGCGTGAGCAGCCTGGGCGGCAGGTCGAAAAATGTGAACTCCCAGTCGGCCCGCGCGAGATGAAAGTAGAACGGCAGCAAGACCGAGGCGACCGCTGCCGCAGCCAGGTTCTCGCCGGCGCGCAGATGTTCCAGCCGCATTACGACAAACAGCGCGGTGGCCATGCAGACAGGCAGCGCCACGTAAGACGTCACCATTACGCCGACGTTGGAATAGCGGCTGAACAACAATGCCAGCAGCGCGGAAGGCAATACCAGCACCAGGAGCAGCAGATGTGCTTGGTCGAGGGCGAGCCCGCGGCGCTTACGATAAAAAAGGTGGCCGAGCAGTGCCGCCATCGCCACGATGAGTAGCGAGCAGAACCACATCTGCCGCGAAAACCAGCCTTGCCAGAACGGTGCCACCCAGCCCCATCCGTTTGAGGAGACGATGAGAAACATCAGCGCCGAGGCCAACCCGAAAACCGCCAGCAGCAGGCGCAAACGCAGGTAAGTCGCGGCAGCCAGGGCAGCGGCAAACACGGCGGTAACGGCAACGTATTGCTGCGGCACCCGGTCGAAGCCGTCGGCCGTGCCGCCTTCGCGCGTATAGCCCAGAACGTCCAGAACCGCGGTAAAGAACTCGTCGCCCAAAAAAATGACGACCATCGCCCACAGCACTATGCCGGGAGCGGTTACCAGCAGCATCTCCTTGAACGAAAACTCCTCGCGCGCGGTTCCGAGGTAGCGCATCGCGCACCAGACCAGAAGCGGGATGATCAAGGCGCCGGAAAGTGGCAGCAGGCTGAAGCCGACGGCCCACAGTGCAACTCCGGCAAGCACGAACAGCGTGGCGCGAACGCCGGGACGGCGGTTATTGAGAGCGAACAGCAGCAGCGACTGGTGCAAAACGAAAAACAGATGGGGATACGTATAGTAGGACAGGTTGGCGCTGATGCCGGCCACGTCGAGGCCGGTGAAGGCAAACACCGAGAGCGTCAACAGTAGCAGCCACGGCCGGCGGCTTCGCTGGTAAATCGCCGCGGCGAAGACTGCGATGGCCGCCAGTGCGAATGCATACTGGATCTGGCGAAAGCCGAGCAGCGTGATGTCCGGCAGCCAGTGGAAAATCAGCGCGTTGAAAACCGCGTAAAGCATGGCGGCACTGATGCTGCTGTCGGGAAACAAATGGTCTCCCGCGGCCAGGCGCCAGCCGTCCGTCATGTACATGCCTTCGTCGATCATGTTGAAGCCGTATTGCAGCTTGATCCAGCCCCATACGGCCATGGCGGCGAACAGCAGGGCGCAGGCCGAGGCAAGAATGAGCGGGCGCTTTGATGTTTGCTGCATAAAAGGGTGAATTCCTGCCCCGCTGATTTTTACTGTTTGTCCGGTGGCGCACGTACGGCAAATCGCAAGTCGGAGCGCTGTTACGGAGCGCGCGATCTCCGCGCTGATGCAGGAACTGACGCGGGCAGCCCGGCGGCTACTCCAGTTTCAACCCGGTCTGCTTGATGACGAGTTTCCAGCGTTCGATTTCGGCCGCGAGCTGGCGCTTGTAGTCGTCGCGCGAGTCCTGCGCGATTTCCAGCGCCTGGGCGGCGAAACGCTCGGCAATTTCTGGACTCGCCAGCGCTTTGCGCAGCTCACGGTGGAGAAGATCGATGATTGCAGGCGGTGTTCCCTTCGGCGCGAAAACGCCGTACCACGCGGCGGCGGTGAAGTCCTTCAATCCCGATTCGTTGAAGGTCGGCATATCGGGCAGCTGGCGCAGCCGCGCCTTCGCCGCCACGCCGAGGCCCTTGATGCGATTGGATTGCACGAGCGGGATGCATGGCGCCGCCGAGTTCATGGCAAGTTGAATTTGTCCCGCTATCAGATCGGCAAGCGCCGCGCCGCTGCCTTTGTAGGGGACGTGGTTGAGCGTGAGGCCGGTTTGCATGCGCAGCCGTTCGTACGTGAAATGCGGCACGCTGGCGAGGCCGCTCGATCCTATCGCGTAAGCCGCGGTCTGCGTGCGCGGCAGCGCGAGGAGTTCGCGCAGGTTGTTGGCCGGTGTCGCCAGTGCGGCTACGAGCGTCTGCGGTGCGGAGCCGATTTGCGCGATGATTTCGAAATCCTTCAGCGCATCGTATTTCGCGTCTTTGAAAACGAGCGGATTGACGTTGAACGCGTTGTCCGTCCACAACAGCGTATAGCCGTCGGGTTGCGCGGCGGCGACGATCTGCGTGCCTATGATGCTGGCCGCGCCCGACCGGTTATCGATCACGAAAGTCTGGCCGAGTGCCGCGGCCAATTTCTGTGTGACGACGCGCGAAGTGAAGTCGACGCCGCCGCCGGGAGCGTAGGGCGCGACGACGCGCACCGGGCGGTCGGGGTAAGCGGCGGATGCAGACGCCGTAACGAGCATGCATGCGGCGCAAAGCGCGGCCGCTGTTCTGAAGAGACATCTGTTCATGGCCTGTATCCCCTTGCCTGATTGGTTCCTGCGATTTCGCAGCACGCCTGCGCGACGGTCGACCTGTTACCGACTCTACTGTGCGTGCCGGAGCGCGTCAACAACGGAGGCGGGCCGGATGTATCCATTCGTGCCATGGTTGTTGTCGTGAAATTACTTGCCGGCCAGCCACTCGGCGTAGACCTCTTCGTTGTGCTCGCCCAGTTCCGGCGGATGGCGGTAGACGCTGAACTCGTAGCCCGAGATTTTCATCGGAAAGGCGACGGTTTTGGTTTTCCTGCCGTTGGGCAGCGTCATGTCGCGCACGAGCTTGTTGAACTGCACGTGCGGGTCGTTGAGGATTTCGGGATAGGTGTTGATCGGCGCGCACGGCACGCCGCGCCTGTCGAATTCGGCGAGCCACTCGGCCTTGGTGCGCGTGGAGAAAACCGGCTGCAGCATTTGCTCAAGTTCTTTCTGGTTTTTGGCGCGCAGCGTGTTCGTGGCAAAACGCGCGTCGGTTTTCAACTGCGGCAGGCCGGCCGCGTCGCATACGTCGAGCCACAACTTGTCGTTGCCGGCGGCGATCATGAAAGGCGCGTCGCTCGCCTGAAAACCCTGATAAGGCGCCGAGCGCGGGTGCGCGGAACCGAGCCGGCGCGGTGTCTGGCCAGTGCCGAAATATTCGCTGGTTTGCAGCGCTGCGATGCCCAGCAGGCCGGCGAGCATGGAGCAATCGATGAAAGCGCCGCGGCCGGTCCGTTGCGCCTGCAATATCGCTGCGGTCATGCAGAATGCGCCGTAGAGTCCTGCGCCAAAATCGCCGACCGGCACGCCGGATTTGACAGGCGGGCCGTCGGCTTCGCCGGTCACGCTCATCAGTCCGCTCATGCCTTGCACGGTAGCGTCGAACGCGCCTTTCGAAGCGTAGGGCCCGGTGTGGCCATAACCGTTGATCGAGCAGTAAACGAGTTTGGGTGACACCGCGCTCAGCGTCTTATAACCGAGGCCGAGGCGGTCAAGCACGCCCGGCCGGAAATTTTCGACGATGGCGTCGGCCTGTTCGCACAATTTGCGCAGGCGCGCGACCTGCGCTGCGTCCTTCAAATCGACCGCGATGCTGCGCTTGTTGCGGTTGACCGACGCGAAGTTCTCGCTGTATTCGGGGCCGTGATCGCCCGCGCTCATGGGCGGCCAGCGCCGCATGTCGTCGCCGCCATCTGGCTTTTCGACCTTGACCACGTCGGCGCCGAGGTCGGCCAGCAGCGAACCGGCGAACGGCCCGGCGGCTATCTGCCCGAACTCGAGAATTTTAAGGCCCGACAGCGGGCCGCCTGCAGTGTGGCTCATCACAGTTTCCATGAGTGTGTGGAGAGGAAGCCTATTCTAAATGGTGTGGCGGTTTGCGGTACCTTACGCAGGTGCGGACGGGTACTCGCGGATGCTTCGATAGTAGAATGCTGAAAATTTGGAGCGGGTATTCCGGAATGACGATATTGGTGACGGGCGGTGCCGGTTATGTCGGGATGAACGTCGTCGAAGCGCTTTTGGCGCGCAAAGACCGCGTCGTGCTGGTGGATGCGGGAATTTTGCCGGCAGTGGTGCAGCAGGCGCTGGCGCCCCATGGCGCGCTGGTTGAAGTCATCCGCGCCAATATTTGCGATCCGGCAGCCGTCGAACAGGTGTTTGCGGGACGGCATATTGACGGCGTGATTCATTGCGCCGCGGTTACTGCTGGCCCCGCGCGCGAGGCGAGCGATCCGGCGTCCAGTATCGAAGTGAACCAGAACGGCACGCTCAACCTGCTGCTGGCCGCGCGCAAACACGCGGTGCGGCGCTTCGTCGTCACGAGTTCGGCGGCAGTCTATGGCGAATCGCTGTACCGGTTGCAGCGCCTTTATGAAGACATTTCGCCGGCGGTTCCGGTGTCGTTATACGGCATCACCAAGTTCGCGGCCGAGCGCATGTGCGTGCGGCTGCGCGAATTGTGGTCGTTCGATGTGGTGTGCGCGCGCCTGGGCACGCTGGTGGGGCCGTGGGAGCGCGCAACCGGCGTGCGCGATAATTTCGGCACGCATTCGCAGCTCGCGTGCTTCGCGCTGAAAGGCGAGACGGCCATCCTGCCGCAGCATGCGGTACGGCGCGACTGGGTCTACAGCCGCGACGTGGCGGTGGGGCTCATCATGTTGCTCGACGCGAAAGCTACGCGCCACGCGGTATACAACCTGAGCGCGGGCGGCGAGTGGGGCGGGGTGGAGGAATGGTGCGAGCGGTTGAAAGCCGCTTATCCGCGGTTCAGCTATCGGACTGCCGCGGCAAACGAAAAACCCAACATCGGTTATACCGACCGCGACCGCTGCCCGCTCGACATCGGCCGCATGGTGAGCGAATTCGGCTTCAAGCCGCATACCACTGCCGAGGCTTACGACGGCTATCTTGAATGGATGGGGCGCATGCCAAGCGCGCTGGTTTAAAGCAAGTTTTAGCCGCCGATAAATTCAAAAGCCATTCGCCACAGAGATCACAGAGTTCACAGAGGAAAAGCAGGACAATTCGGCGAGTGTTTTTGGTTTGATGTTTCTTGGTGTTCTCTGTGCCCTCTGTGGCAAAAGTTTTGTTCGAACTTCTAGTCAGCGAAAGCGGAACCAGCCGCGCTGGCCGCGTTCGACACGGGCTACCAGTTGGGCGAGCGGCACGTCCTGCAGCAGGGTGATCGATTTTTCGGCGGCGTAGGCGCGCGCATTGGCGGTGAAGTCGCCGGTCGCGACGTAGATGCACTCCCGCGCGTCGTAAGCGTCTTTTTCGTCCTGCAGCTCGCGCAAGGGGCCGATGCCGGTCTGCGCGACTTTCCAGCGTTTGCAGCTTACGATGGAGATGCGGCCGTTCTTGTCGAGTTTGAAATCGACCGCGCCCTTGAATACTTCGGTCACGGTATAACCGTCGCGCCGGAACGCTTCGCTGATGACCGCCGAAAAATTCTCCCACGGCATGCCGCGTATTTTGCCCAGCGTTTCGGCGACATTGGTCGCGCCCGGCGTTTGCAGCTGGCGCCAGCCGGCGTAACAGGCGATGCCAAGGAACGGCAGCGCCGCCGCGACGCCCGCAATGTCCGGCAGAAACAGGCGCACGATTGCAAACATCGCGCCACCGGCAGCCACGCTGATCCACCACGGGGAGCGCGACAAGTAAGAGAACAGCGAGTCTTTCTTGACCATATTAGATTCTAAAACAATACTGCAAACTCTCAACGCAGAGGACGCTGAGGGCGCAGAGGTTCGCAGAGGGAAAGCAAAAGCGACAGCTTACTTGATATCCTCCGCGCACCTCAGCGTCCTTCGCGTCCTCTGCGTTGAGCGGTTACTCGAACAAATTGGTTAAAATGCAAATCCTGCTACGCATCTGAAACGAATCCCGGATTATATGAGCGACACCGCGGCACCGCCATTAAAAGGTATCAAGGTCGTCGAACTCGGCACCTTGATCGCCGGCCCCTTCTGTAGCCGCATTCTCGCCGAGTTCGGCGCCGAAGTGATCAAGGTCGAATCGCCGGACGGCGGCGACCAGATCCGCCAGTGGCGCAAGATGTATGAAGGCACGTCGCTGTGGTGGTATGTGCAGGCGCGCAACAAGAAATCCGTGACCGTCAACATGCGCGTGCCGGAAGGCCAGGAGATCGTGCGCAAACTGTGCGCGGATGCGGATATCGTGGTCGAGAACTTCCGTCCCGGCGCGCTGGAAAAATGGAACCTCGGTTTCGAAGCGCTCGCCAAAATCAATCCGCGCCTGATCATGGTGCGGTTGTCGGGTTACGGGCAGACCGGGCCTTACCGCGACCGGCCGGGTTTCGGCGTGATCGGCGAATCGATGGGCGGCATGCGCTACGTGACCGGTTATGCCGACCGTCCGCCGGTGCGGCTCGGCATTTCCATCGGTGACTCGATAGCGGCGCTCTACGGCGTGATCGGCGCCATGATGGCGCTGCACCACCGCAACGTGAACGGCGGGCGCGGGCAGGTGGTGGACGTGGCCTTGTATGAAGCGGTCTTCAGCATGATGGAAAGCCTGGTGCCGGAATTCGACGTGCTGGGTTTT
>JAIOOZ010000481.1 GCA_021414185.1 Betaproteobacteria bacterium | reverse complement strand
GCGCCGTATCGCGGCGTGGTCGCCGGCATCAAGCGGCTGTTCGAGACGGAACGCCTTGCGTACCGCGACGTGACGCGCATGGTGCACGCGACGACGTTGTTCACCAACGCGCTGATCGAGCGCAAAGGCGCGCCGACCGGGCTCATTACTACCGAAGGCTTTCGCGACACGCTGGAAATGCGGCGCGAGCACAAATACGAGCTCTATGACTTGTTCATCGAGCTGCCGGAGCCGCTGGTGCCGCGGCGCCAACGGCTTGAAGTGCCCGAGCGCATGGGGCCTGACGGCAAAGTCCAGCTTGCGCTCGACGAAGCCGCGTTGATTGAACGCGTGCGCAGCCTCGTTGATGGCGGAGTGCAATCGTTGGCGATTGCCTTCCTGCATGCATATGCCAATCCATTGCACGAGCGACGCGCAGGCAAACTCATCCAGGCCGAGTTTCCACAACTGCCGGTGTCGCTGTCGTCCGATGTCTCGCCGCAGATCCGCGAGTACGAGCGCACGTCGACTACTGTCGTTAACGCCTATATCAAGCCGCTCGCAGAGAGTTATCTCGACCTGCTGGCGACCGAGATCGCCAAGCTTGGCATCAAGGCGCCACTGTTCATGATGTTGTCCAATGGCGGATTGACTCATATTGCCGAAGCCAAGCGCGTGCCGGTGCAAATGCTCGAATCGGGTCCGGCAGCAGGCGCGCTGGCCGGGGCGTTGTTCGGCAAGCGGTCGAAAATCGACGACGTGCTCGCCTTTGACATGGGCGGCACGACGGCCAAGCTGGCGATGGTCGAGGATGGCGAACCGCTGATCGCTTATCAATTCGAAGCGAGCCGCGCCAAGCGTTTTGCCGAAGGCAGCGGGCTGCCGATCAATATTTCCACTATCGAGCTGATCGAAATCGGGGCGGGCGGCGGCTCCATCGCCGACATTGACACGCTGGGGCTGCTGAAAGTCGGGCCGCGCAGTGCGGGTGCGATGCCGGGGCCGGCTTGCTACGGGCGCGGCGGTGTGCATCCGACCGTGACCGACGCGAATCTGGTGCTGGGTTTTCTCGATGCATCGACGTTTGCCGGCGGCACCGTGAACATAGACCGCGCGAAGGCCGAAGCTGCTATCAAGCCGCTCGCGGAGAAATCCAGCCTGTCGGTGGCCGAAGTCGCGTGGGGCATACATTCGGTGGTCAATGAAAACATGGCGGCGGCAGCGCGCGTACACGTGGCCGAGCGCGGCCATCACGCCAGTCAGTTCGCCTTGCTCGCCACCGGCGGCGGCGGTCCATTGCATGGCTGCGAAGTCGCCAAGCGGCTCGGAATTTCCAAAGTAATTTGCCCGCCGAGCGCGGGCGTGGCATCGGCGCTGGGCCTGCTGATGGCGCCTGCGCGCGTCGACCGCGTGGCTACGCTCGCGCGCAAATTGAACGAGCTCGATTGGAGCGCTTTCGAGCGCGCGTTTCAGGCGATTGAAAAGGAGGCGCAGAAAGTCATCGCGGAAACACTGCTCGGCAAAAGCAAAGTCACGGTTGTGCGCGCCGCCGACCTGCGGTTCGTGGGGCAGGGCTTCGAACTCGTGACGGCA
>JAIOOZ010000480.1 GCA_021414185.1 Betaproteobacteria bacterium | reverse complement strand
TTAGCGCCGGAGCAGATATTGTTTGTCGCGAACCACGCGTTCGACTGCATAGGCGCGAAAGCCGCCGGCATGCGCACCGCTTTCATCGACCGTCGCAAGCGGCCGTTCGGCAAATGGCCTTACCAGCCGGACGTAACGGTGAGCGACTTCAGGGAACTGACGGAAATACTCAGCTGAGTTTTAGACGGTGCGCGCGTACTTGCGCACCTTGGCTTCGTCCACTTCAACACCCAGACCAACGCCCGCCGGAACTTCGGCGTGACCGTCAACGACCTTGATTGTCGCGCGCACGATGTCGTCGGCGAGATACTGGTTTGAAATGCTGACGCCCCAATCGACGGCGGGGACGGCCGCGGCGAGATGCATCAGCGCCGCCGCTGCGATGCCGGATTCGGCGACCTTGCAGGCGAGATTCACTTTCATCTCGAGCTGCTGGCACAGCACACCGGCCGCCATCACGCCGCGCAGACCGCCGAGTTTGATGGTCTTGAGGCTGCAGCCGCGCGCGGCCTTGCGTCGATGGTGCTGCTCCAGGTCTTCGATGCCGTGCAGCCCTTCATCGAAGGCGATGGGAATGTTCGTTGCGGAGGCGATTTTTGCCATGCCGTCGATGTCGCCGCCAGCAATGGGTTGTTCGAAAAAATCGAGTCCTGCGCCATCAACCGCTTTTACATATGCAAGCGCCTGCTCGACGCTATAGCCCTGGTTGGCATCGGCCGAAATCAACAGCCCTTTGCCGAGGGCCTCGCACACTCGACGCGTGCGCATCGCATCATCCAGCGCCGCGCCGATCCCGACTTTGACTTTGAACGCGACGAATCCCGCTGCGTGTTTGGCGCGCGCCTCAGCGATGTCGCCGTCAACGCTGCCGGTACCAAGTAACCACAATACCGGCACCCGCGAACGTTTTTTGCCACCGAGCAATTCGAACACGGGTTTGCCGGCCGCTTTGCCCAACGCATCGTGCAATGCCATTTCGACCGCCGATTTCGCCGACTGATTGTAGTACATCAGCTGGTCCATGCGCCGGCTGACCGCGGCGATGTCGGCGCCGTCCATGTTCGCCAGCGATGGCGCCATGTGGCGGATTGCCGCCATCATGCTCTCGACCGTTTCACCGGTCATCGAATGCGCCGAGGCGGCTTCGCCCCAGCCGGCGTGACCGCTTTCGAGTTCGACCCTGACCAGAACGTTGTCGGCGGCCGTGATCAGAACCCCGGCCATTTTCATCGGCCGCGTCATTGGCAGGCTGACGGCAATCGGCTCGATGCGCTTGATTGCCATACCTGCGGCCGCGGTAGCGATATTGCGGGAAGGCGTCGTCAGGCTGTCCACGTCAGAATCCTGGCCTATATTACTTGGTGTCTTCGATGCGCCCGATCGACTTGACCGCGCCCGCCAGGCGCTTGTAGTCGGCATCGAAAAACTTTTTGAAGTCCGGCGCGTCGCGATAGTCGATCACCACCTGCGATTTCGCCATCGCGTCCTGAAACATCGGATCGGCGACCGACTTTCGAATGACATCGCGCAATTTTGTCATGGTCGCTTCAGGCACGCCGACCGCGGTGAAAAGGCCGACCCACAGGTACGCTTCCACATCGTAGCCGGCTTCTTTCATGGTCGGCACATCGGGCAGCGCGGCCGAGCGTTTCACGTCGCTGAGTCCCAACGGGCGCAGCTTGCCCGACTTGATGTGGTCGGCACGTGGCGCATCTTGATGCCTGCCGCATCCATGAACATCGCCGCGGGCACGTGGGTGATGCCATAAGGTCCGGACGACGAGAAAGACATCGCGCCCTGTTTCGCCTTGGCGGCGGCAACCAGTTCCTTGATCGATTTGATGGGGTTTTCGGTCTGTACGCAGAAAGCCAGCGGATCGGCGCTCAAGAGCGCGACAGGCACGATCTGCTCCAGCGTGTACGGCGACTGGATGCCGAACAGTTTGTCTTTCTCAGTCGCGAGATAGAGGTTGGGCGTCGTCACCAGCAGGTTGTAACCGTCGGGCGCCTGGTTGGCGACGAACGCGGTGCCGGCCGCGGCGGTGGCGCCCGGCTTGTTGAGCACCGGCGCCGGCTGCTTGTAGAGCTTTTCGATCACGGCACCCAGCGGCTGCGCGTGTATCTGGTTCATGCCGCCCGGCGGGTTCGGCACGATGAGGTTGATTCCGCGCACAGGAAAATCCTGCGCG
>JAIOOZ010000433.1 GCA_021414185.1 Betaproteobacteria bacterium | reverse complement strand
CTCGGTGGCAATCGCACCGCCGCTGCCGAGACGGTTCTCGATGACGATCGGCTGTCCAAGTATGGCCGTGAGCTTGGGTGCCAGCATGCGCGCCGTCACGTCCGACGCGCCGCCCGCCGCAAAACCGACGATCACCTTGATCGGCTTGGCGGGATATTGCTGCGCATGCGCGGTCGTTACTAACGCAAAGGCGCAAAGCATCTGAGCCGCAGATACATTCTTTTTAATACCCCCTTGAGGGGTACGCAGATGAACGCAGATAAATTCGAAGATCATAAGAAGGGTGGTCATGTGTTTGCGAAGTATCTGCGTTTATCAGCGTTTATCTGCGGCTGTCCTGCCTCAGGTTTTTTTGGCATCCTGCTCGTTGAAAAACTGCTGCTCCACGCGAAAGCTGTCGAGCGCCGCCGGGATTCCGCAATAGATCGCGGTCTGCATCAGCACTTCCTGCACGTCGTCACGCGAAACGCCGACATTCTCCGCCGCGTTTAGGTAAATCTTGACTTCCTCCATGCGGCCCAGCGCCGTCAGCACGCCAATGTTGAGCAGCGCGCGCGTGCGGCGGTCGAGTCCCGGCCGGCTCCACAGCGTGCCCCAGACGTATTCCGCGATCAGCTCCTGGAACGGCCGGTTGAAATCGGTGGTCGTCTTCGCCGCGGCGTCGACGTATTTGTCGCCCAGCACTTCGCGGCGCACTTTTTGTCCTTTTTCGTACAGTTCCTTGTTCACTTGCATCTCCTTGCTGTGGTTAATCGAATTGATGCGCGCGATGCGCTACTCGGCCTGAATGCCGACCGCCTTGATGACCTTGCCCCATTTGACGACTTCGCTGGCGATGTACTTGCCGAACTCGGCGGAAGAATTGCCGAGCGGCTCCGCGCCGAGGCCGGCGAAGCGCTCATTGACGTCGGGTTCGCGCAGGATCGTATTGATCGTCTGGCTCAGCCGCGCGACTATGGCAGGCGGCGTGCGCGCCGGCAGCAGCACGCCGTACCACAGGCTGCTTTCGTAACCGGGCACGCCGGATTCCGCGACCGTCGGCAGATCCTGGATCGCCGGCGAGCGCGCGGCGGTGGATATCGCAATCGCGCGCAGCCGTCCGGCTTTGACATGCGGCAGGGAGCTCGGCATCGGATCAAACACGAGTTGCACCTGCCCCGCGAGCAAAGCCGGCATGGCCTGCCCGCTGCCTTTGAACGGCACGTGGACGACGTTGATGCCCGTCATGAATTTCAGCAGTTCCATCGCCATGTGGCTGGAACTGCCGGTGCCGGATGACGAGTAATTGAGTTCCCCCGCGCGCGCCCTGGCGAGGGCAAGCAACTCCTTCAGCGTAGTCGCCTTGACGCCCGGATGCACGACGAGCAGTTGCGGCATTGAAACCGTTTGCGAGACTGGCGCGAAATCGCGCAGGGAATCGTAATCGAGTTTTTTGTACAGGCCAGGATTGATCGCAAGTATGCTGGTAGCGCCCGAGAGCAGCGTGTAGCCGTCGGGCGGCGCCTTGGCGACTATGCCGGCGGCGATCGTGCCGCTCGCGCCCGCGCGGTTGTCGATGATCACCGGCTGGCCCAGGTGCTCGCTCAGTTTCTGGCCGATGATGCGCGATGTGATGTCGGACGCGCCGCCGGCCGTAAAGCCGACCACGTATCGGATCGGTTTGGCGGGATAGCCTTGCGCATGCGCGAGCGATGCGACCGCGCATGCAATAAAAATACCGGGCAATGACCAGTGAATATGCATGATTTCCTCAATGTCGCGTAGCGCAGGCGACTTGCCTGCATTCGCTATGCAGGCGAATCCCCTGCGCTCTCATTATTTTGCAATCCGTTTTCAAGGCGACGGCGCCGCCGCCAACCGCGCCAGCACCGCGGCATCGCCCGCTTTGGTTATGTTCCAGCAGTTTTCGATCAATTGCGCGACGGCTGCCGCCGGCAATACGGGCGCGGCGAGACCGCGGAATTTCGTTTCGATGTCAGCGTCGGACATCGGGCGCTGCGTACTGCCGACCACGTAGTCCACATGATGATGCAATGACTTTCCGTCGGCGAATTCGACTAAGACATCGGCCTCGTCGCCGCGTATCGCGGCGTCCGCGGTCGCGACGACTTTGCCGCGCAGCGCGACTACTTCAGCAGCCGAGACGCAGGACATCGCGTACTCCTGTTCGGTCATGCGGCCTTTGATCAATGCTGCCGCCGCCGAATGATAGACGCTCAATTTTGCTT
Source organism: Betaproteobacteria bacterium (assembly GCA_021414185.1). GTDB lineage: Bacteria > Pseudomonadota > Gammaproteobacteria > Burkholderiales > SG8-41 > PALSA-1004. Next base: position 61 of record JAIOOZ010000433.1, on the reverse strand, counting down.
CAGAGGTCGTCGCCGGCGTTTTGCGTCCGCACAATTCGAGCACCAGCGGATTGACGCGCAA
>JAIOOZ010000432.1 GCA_021414185.1 Betaproteobacteria bacterium | reverse complement strand
CACGGCGGCGCGCATGAAATCGATGCCGGAACTGGCGACGATCGCGGAAGCCGGTGTGCCGGGCTTCGAAGCGACGACCTGGCACGGCATCGTGATGCCGGTGAACACACCCGCCGCGCTGGTGTCGCGCGTCAACGCAGATACCGCGAAAGTGCTGCAGATGCCTGACATACGTGAACGTTTTGCGGGCCTCGGCGGCGAAATCATCGGCGGCACGCCCGACGACTTCGCTGCTTACATCAAAAAAGAAATCCCCAAGTGGACCAAAGTCGTCAAGGATTCCGGCGCGCGCGCCGATTGATTTCGTCTTGTTTGCTGCAATCACTTATGGAGTCACACATGAAACGCATTTCGCATGTGGTTTTGCTGGTGCTGGGTAGCGCACTCAATTCCGCCACTGCCGCGGAGGTCAAGGTGCTGAGCGGGGGCGCGGTCGAGCCCGGGTTGCACGCGTTCGCCGCACTGGTAAAACGCGACCTCGGACACGATCTGAAGATCCAGTTCAACACCACGCCGCAAATCGTCAAGCGTCTTGCTGCGGGCGACGTCTACGACATCGTGATCGTCACCCCGCCAGTCATCGAGCAGGCAATCAAGGACGGCAAGCTCGCCGCCGAAGGGCGCGCGCCGGTCGGGCGCGTCGGCGCCGGCATCATCGTGCGCAGTGCAGCGGCGGCGCCCAACGTCGCGACGGTAGACGCGATGAAACAGGCATTGGTCGGCGCCGATTCGTTAGTCTACAACTCGGCGTCCAGCGGTCTTTACCTCGACCAGCTGTTTGCCAAAATGGGCATACTCGAGCAAATCAAGCCGAAGACCACGCGCTATCCGGATGGCGCGTCGGTGATGGAGCACGTGATCAAAGGGAAGGGCAATGAGATCGGCTTCGGCGCGATCACGGAAATCAAGCTCTACACGTCGAAAGGCCTGACTTTCATCGGACCATTGCCGGCGGAGGTGCAGAACTACACGACTTACGACGCGGCGATGATGAGCGGCGCGCCGGCGGCCGAAGCGGCGAAAGCGGTGCTGCGCCTGCTGGCGACACCGGCGGCCAAAGCGGCATTCACCGCTGCCGGCGTCGAGTAATTAATCTCAGCGCTTGAATTCGAGAATGTCGAAGCCGGTATAGCGGTCGACTATATAGATCAAGCCGCGGTCGTCGACGTCGACGTCGTTGGTCTGCGGCGCGACCTTGCCCTTGGCGGGCTCCGGAATGAAGTAGCCGACTTCCTGCGGCGCCAGCGGATCGGCGATGTCGACGATGCGCAGCCCACCCGCGAACCACGCGCAGTAGACGAGCGTGTCTTTCATGTGTTCCTGGAACTGGTGCGCGCCGAAGCGTCCGGGCGCGGCGCGGCTCCATGGCGAATCGAGCTCGCTCACTTCGTACATCGACAGCGGTTTGATGTTGGCGAGATCGGTCACGTCGAATACCCACAGGCCCGCATGCGGACGTCCGCGGCGGCGCGCCATTTCCTCGGCGCTGTGCGCGTGGTCTTCCTCGTCGATCGCAATCGCGATCTTTTTACCGTCGATATCGAACGGCAGCCCCATGAAAGTATGCGAAGGTTCCGGAAACGGCGGGTGGTAGTTGTAGGCGCCGACGGTGCGCGGCTTGGTAATATCCGCAACGTCGATAACGCGCACGCCGCCGTGCCAGCAGCCCGCCCATAATTTATCGCCGACCCGCAGCGTGTGATGCAGGCGGTGCTGGCGCCCGGACCAGGTCGGCGTCTCGCCGCCCGCCAGATGCTGCCCCGGCATCCACCAGCGCGAAACCTCCACCGGCTTTACCGGATTGCGGATGTCGTAAATGACCAGGATGTTGCCGATATAGCCGGGCATCTCGGTCGAGATGTAGGCGTAATCGGCATCCATGTCGAAGCGGTGCACGCCGATGCCGCTGGTTTTCTGCGTGCAGATCAGCTTCGGTTTGGTCCTGTCGGCGACGTCGTAAATTTTGAAGCCACCCTGGTCGTAGGGCTTCTTCTCCGCGGCTTCTACTGCCGGGATTTCGGCAACAGCTACACCCAACTTGGCGGCGAGTTCGGCGTGCGTCGCATCGCGCCCGAG
>JAIOOZ010000431.1 GCA_021414185.1 Betaproteobacteria bacterium | reverse complement strand
TGAGGAGTGAGGGGAAAACCTCATCCGCGTTGCCTCCACAATCCTAATGATAGACGATTCCGGCGCCACTTCCAGCGCTGGAAAAAAAGCTGTCAGCCGGCCAGTTTGGCCTTGATGGCAGCCGAGACTTTGGCCATATCGGCCTTGCCCGCGAGCTTGGGCTTCAGCACCGCCATGACTTTGCCCATGTCGGACATCGCCTTGGCGCCGGTTGCCTGCATGGCCGCGTCGATTTCGGCCGCGATTTCGGCGTCGGACAGCGCCTTGGGCATGTATTCCTGCAGCACGCCGACCTCGAACTTCTCGGTATCGGCGAGGTCCTGGCGGCCGCCTTTTTCGAACTGCGTAATCGATTCGCGGCGCTGCTTCAGCATCTTGTCGATGATGGTCACGATGTCGGTGTCGGACAGTTCGACGCGTTCGTCGACTTCCTTCTGCTTCATCGCCGACAGCAGCAGGCGGATGGCCGACAGGCGCGGCGCATCCTTGGCGCGCATCGCGGCCTTCATGTCGTCGGTGATCTTGGCTTTTAAAAGCATGTGAAAGGGTGAAGGGTGAAGGGTGAAAAAAAGCAAAAAGGGCGAAGGTTGTTACCCTTCACCCTTCACTCATTCACCCTTCACGGGGTTTAGAACAGCTTCGGCGGCAGCATGTGCGAACGCAAGCGCTTGTAGTGGCGCTTGACCGCCGCCGCGTGCTTGCGTTTGCGCTCGGACGTGGGCTTCTCGTAGAACTCGCGCGCGCGCAGTTCGGTCAGCAGCCCGGTTTTTTCAACGGTGCGCTTGAAACGGCGCATCGCGACTTCAAACGGTTCGTTCTCTTTGACACGCACGGTCGGCATAAAGCGGTTACCCAGTCGGAATTTGCGAAAGGCGCGTATTATAGCAGCGGCTAAACCGTTGTCAAAGCACTGATTTTGAGTCCGTAATATCCCCTCCCATGCTCGTTTTAGGCATCGAAACCTCCTGCGACGAAACCGGCGTCGCGCTCTACGGCACCGAACGCGGCCTGCTCGCGCATGCGCTCCATACCCAGGCCGCGCTGCACGCCGATTATGGCGGCGTGGTGCCCGAACTCGCCTCGCGCGACCACATCCGGCGCGTGCTGCCCCTGACCCGCGACATCGTCCGCCAGGCTGGTTGCAAGCTTTCAGATATCGGCGCGGTCGCCTACACCCAGGGCCCGGGACTCGCCGGCGCTTTGTTAGTGGGCGCCAGCATCGCGCACGGACTTGCCTATGCGCTTGGCGTGCCGGCGCTCGGCATCCATCATCTAGAAGGGCACCTGCTGTCACCTTTGATGGTAAAGCCCGCGCCGCAATTTCCGTTCGTCGCGCTGCTGGTATCCGGCGGCCACAGCCAGTTGATGCGCGTCGCCGGTGTCGGCGATTACGAACTGCTGGGCGAGACGCTCGACGACGCGGCAGGCGAGGCGTTCGACAAAACAGCCAAGTTGCTCGACCTCGGCTACCCGGGCGGCCCTGAGCTCGCCAAATTAGCCGAAAAAGGAACAGCCGGACACATCAAACTGCCGCGCCCGATGCTGCACAGCGGAGATCTCGATTTCAGTTTCAGCGGACTGAAGACCGCGGTCGTGATGCAGGTCAAAGGCCGCGCGCTCCGGTGTCGGTCACTTGGTAGTAGCAGGCGGCGTTGGCGCCAATACGGAACTGCGCGCGCGACTGACCGACGCCGGCGACCGCAACGGATTCAAAGTGTATTTCCCGCCGCCCGAGTTCTGCACCGACAACGGCGCGATGATTGCATTCGCAGCAGCGAAGCGGCTGGAGCACGCCTCTCGCCTCTCGCCTCTCGCCTCTCCAGGCTTTTCAGTGCGTCCACGCTGGAACCTCGAAACGCTGGCACCCGCTTAATTGCTGTCCTGAGGTTCTGCGGGAGCGGTCTTTTTGCCGCCGATGCGGCCTTCCGTTCCGGCCAGCAGGTTCTTGATGTTGGTCTTGTGGCGCCAGATCAGCAGCAGCGAAATGATGCTGACGGCGAGCGTGTACGGATGAATCTCGTAAAGCATGTAACAAAATACCGGCGCGGACACTGCTGCAATCAATGCGGCGAGCGAAGATAACTTGAAGAAGAACGCGATGATCACCCAGGTCGACGCCGCGCCCGCCGCCAGCCATGGATTGAGCGCGAGCAGCACGCCGAGCGCGGTCGAGACACCCTTGCCGCCCTGGAAGCGATGGAACACCGGGTACATGTGC
>JAIOOZ010000430.1 GCA_021414185.1 Betaproteobacteria bacterium | reverse complement strand
TGGGCGCATTGCTGCATCTTTTCGGCATGGGACCGGGGCCATTAAGCCTGCGCGAGGAAGCGTGCGTGAATGGCGCCGGGGCGGCGGCATGACGTTTCCAACTTTGAAGTTCGCGGTTATTTCCGAGGGCGTCTACTCGTGGCCCATCTATATCGCGCAGGCGCATCGCCTGTTCGAGCGGGAAGGCGTCAACGTCGAAATCACGGTCACCGGCTCGTCCACCCAGCAGCTCGAGAAGCTGACGCGCGGCGAATACGACGTCGGCTTTCAACAGTCCGACCATATCGTGCGCGGCGTCGAGCGCGGGTCCGACCTGTTCATCTTCATGGCGCAGGCGCTGGCGCCCGAACTGACGCTGGTCGCGGCGCCGGCCATCAGGTCGTTTGCCGACCTGCGCGGCAAGGACATCGCGGTTGACGGCGCGCGCACTGGCTACGCGCTGTTGCTGCGCAAGCTGCTGGCCGACAAAGGCCTGAAAGAAGGCGATTACACGTTTCGCGAAATCGGCGGCTCGCAGGAGCGTTTCGACGCGCTGAAGTCCGGGCCGGCGGTGGCCAGCCTGCTCAATCCGCCGTTCGACCGCAACCTGCTCGCGGCGGGATTCAACAGCCTCGGCACGACCGGCGAATATTTCCCGACTTATCCGGGCTCGATCGCTGCGGCGCGACGCTCGTGGGCGCAGCAGAACGGTCAGGCGTTGATTGCGTACATAAGGGCGTTCCATGCCGCCTATGCGTGGTTGAAAGACGCCTCGAACAAAGAAGCCGCGATTCCCTTGCTGCCGGCGCGGCTAAATATCGACCGCGCGACCGCGTTGCGGGCGTACGACCAGATTGCCGCGCATCCGCTGCCGTCGATCACGCCGGACGGACTCAGGCAGGTGATAAACGTCGTCTGGGAATCCGAGGGGCTCAAAGGCGCCCCGGGTGCGCCCGAAAAATACCTCGACCTGTCTTATCTTGAAAAGGCGCGCCAACATTAACCAGCGCAAGAGTCGCGCCGACACCAGGCATCGAACCCATGAGTGAAACCAAAACAATCCAGCACGACGCGCTCGTCGCGTCCGCTATCCATCATTGGGCGCCGCGCTTTGTCGCCAACGGCGTGCCGCTGACGGATTTTCAGGAAGTGACTGCCGGCATTTCGCGCTGGGACGAGTGGTGCGGCGCGTGGTGCGCGCGCGCTGCCGTGCATGAAGAAATCGGACGCAAAGTACTGGCTGAGGGATTCAAGCTGTCGGCAGGGCAGCATCTGACCACTGCCGCGGCGTGCTACCACTTCGCCAAATTCGTATTCGTGGCTGATCTGAAACAAATGCGCGCGGCGCATATGAAGGCGGTCGAGTGCCGCAAGCTCGCGCTGCCGTTTCTGCATCCCGCCGGCGAGTACGTGAGCATTCCGTTTCAGGGCAAAACGTTTGCCGGAGTATTGCGCAGGCCGCAGGGCGTTGCACGTCCGCCCATAGTGGTGATGTGTATGGGGCTCGATTCGGCGAAAGAAGAGATGGACAATTACGAGTCGCTGTTTCTCGCGCGCGGACTCGCAACCCTGTCGTTCGACGGGCCCGGGCAGGGCGAAAGTGAATACGATATTCCGATCCGCGGCGATTACGAAGTCGCGGTGAAGGCGGTGGTTGACTGGGTGGAGCAACGCCACGACGTCGATGCAGACAATATCGGTCTGTGGGGCGTGAGCCTCGGCGGTTATTACGCGCCGCGCGCGGCGGCGTTCGAAAAACGTGTCAAGGCGTGCATCGCTTTGTCCGGACCGTACGACATGGGCGCGGCGTGGGATGGGCTGCCGGAACTCACGCGCGAAACGTTCCGCGCGCGCGCGCATTGCAAGACGCAGGACGAAGCACGCAAAGTCGCCGCCACGTTGAGCCTCAAAGGCGTTGCCGATAAAATCACCTGCCCGCTGTATCTCGTGACCGGCAAGCTGGACCGCGTGGTGCCGTGGCAGGACGCCGAACGGGTGGCGCGTGAAGCGCGCGGCGCGGTCGAACTGGTGATGATAGAAGACGGCAACCACGTCGCCAACAACCGGGCCTACAAGTACCGTCCGCAGTCGGCCGACTGGATGGCGCGGCAATTGGGGCTGGCAAGGGCATAGTGGGCCTGCCGGCATGATTTTCCGCATGTCCGTCCCCGTCGCGACGTACAATAATGCAGGAGGAGTGAGCCATGCGTAATCTGACTGTATTGCTGGTCTGCGTTTGCAGTTGGTGCGCATGCGTTGCGGTTGGCGCGGCGCCTTTTCCGACCAGGCCCGTGCGTTTGGTGGTGCCGTTCCCGCCTGGGGCGGCGAGCGATTTCCTGGCGCGCGCCATCGGCCAGAAACTCAATGAACTCTATGGCCAGCAGATCGTCATCGACAACCGGCCCGGCGCCGGCGGCATTGTCGGCAGCACGCTGGTCGCCAAGGCGGCGCCGGATGGTCATACGCTGGGCATGGTGGGCCAGCCGCACCTCGTCAATGCCCTGCTGCAGAAAGACCCGCCGTACAGCGCGCTTGAAGACATCGCCTGCGTGACCGAAGTGGCGGTGCTGCCCAACGTGCTGGTGATTTCGCCCAACCTCGCGGTCAAGTCGGTGGCCGATTTGATCGCGCTGGCGAAGGCGAAACCCGGGCAGCTTAACTTCGGTTCGGCCGGCATCGGCGCGTCATCGCATATCGCGGGCGAAGCGTTCAAGGCGGCGGCCGGCATCGACATCGTGCATATTCCATTCAAGCTGCTGTCCGACGTTTTTTCCGAAATGCTGGCGGGCCGCGTGCAGATGTACGTATTTCCGCTACCGGCGGTCATG
>JAIOOZ010000429.1 GCA_021414185.1 Betaproteobacteria bacterium | reverse complement strand
TTTTCCGGAAACTGGCGCGGACCGTAGTTGTTGGAGCAGTTGGTGACTATGGCGGGGAAGCGGTAGGTCTGGTGATAGGCGCGTACCAAGTGGTCTGCGGCGGCTTTCGATGCCGAGTAAGGGCTACTCGGCGCATAGGGTGAAGTTTCGGTAGCCTGCGGGCTGTCGGCGGCAAGCGAGCCGTAGACTTCGTCCGTCGAGACATGCAGAAAACGGAATTCTGTGCTTTTCGTGGCCGGCAGTTCACTCAGATATGCGCGCGCAGCTTCGAGCAGATTGAAAGTGCCGACGATATTGGTCTGCACGAAATCGCCGGGGCCGTGGATCGAGCGGTCGACGTGGCTTTCGGCGGCGAAGTGCACGATGGCGCGCGGCTGGTGCCGGCGCAGCAGAGAATCGACCAGCGGCCGGTCGTTGATATCGCCGTGCACGAATACGTAATTCGGGTCGGCGTTGACCGACGACAGGTTGTGCGGATTGCCGGCATACGTCAGGCAGTCGAGGTTGACGACCGGGGATTGTTCCCGGGCGATCCAGTCCAAGACAAAGTTGGAGCCGATAAAACCTGCTCCGCCGGTGACGAGTATCAAGACGATTTCTCCAGCGTAATCGGTAATGGGCGATGGGCAATGGGTGAAGGGTTTAAACCCAATAGACGGCGCGACCATGTCGCGCGCACTTCACTCATTACCCATTGCTCTTTACTCATTACCAACCATCGTTTTGAGATAGTCTTTGTAAGCCACAGCGATGCCGTCCGCAAGACTTACTTTTGGGCGCCAACCCAGTTTTTCCATGCGGCTCACATCTAGCAGCTTTCGCGGCGTGCCGTCCGGCTTGCGTGCATCGAACCGGAGTTCTCCCTTGAAGCCGACGGCGCGTGCAATCGTCTCGGCCAGTTCGCGCACCGTGAGGTCGTTGCCGCAGCCGATATTGATCAGCGGGGGCTGCGTGTTCGTCCCGGGCGGATTGATCAGTGCGTCGAATTTTGCGTCCGGTAATTGCAGGAGCAATATGCACGCGTCCGCCATGTCCTCGCTGTACAGGAATTCGCGGCGCGGCGTGCCCGTGCCCCAGACCGTGAGTTGCGCATCGCCGCGGACTTTTGCTTCATGCGCCTTGCGGATCAGCGCCGGCAGGACGTGGGAGTTCTGCAGATCGTAATTGTCCGCGGGCCCGTATAAATTGGTGGGCATCGCGGCGATGAAGCGCGTGTGGTGCTGGCGGTTCAAGGCCCAGCACAGTTCGACGCCGGCGATCTTGGCGATTGCGTAAGGCCGGTTGGTGGGCTCGAGCGGGCCAGTCAACAGGTATTCTTCGCGCATGGGTTGCGGGCAGTCGCGCGGGTAAATGCACGACGAGCCAAGAAACAGCAGCCGCTTCACACCCGCAGTCCACGCCTGGTGAATGACGTTGTTCTGGATCGCCAGGTTCTGAAATACAAAATCGGCGGGGAAAGTATTGTTCGCGTGTATGCCGCCGACCCTGGCCGCCGCCAGGAAGACGTAGTCGGGACGTTCGCGCGCAAAAAATTCTTTGACTGCCGCGAGGTCGGTCAGCTCGAGCTCGGCGTGCGTGCGGGTGACGAGATTCGAATAGCCGGCCGCAAGCAGCTTGCGCGTCAACGCGGAGCCGGCCAGACCGCGATGGCCGGCGACATAGATTTTGTCGCCCTTGTTCACGGCTGCGCGCTACTCGTGATAATCGTTTGCCGGGTAACCGTGGCGCTTTACCAGCTCGTCGCGTTCGGCGGCTTTCAGGTCTTCGCGCACCATTTCGGCCACCAGGGCCTTGAACGGAATGCGCGGGCGCCAGCCCAGTTTGCGGCGCGCTTTGCGCGCGTCGCCCAGCAGCGAGTCGACTTCGGTCGGACGGAAATAGCGCGGGTCCACGCGTACTATGGTCTGGCCGCGCGCGGGAAATTCACCTTTGGCGGCCGGGCCCCGCACGACGACCGCGGTTTCTTTCACACCCTTGCCGTGCCAGCTGAGTTTGACGCCGAGTTCGGCCGCGGCGGCATTGACGAAATCGCGCACGCTGTGCTGTTCTCCGCTCGCAATGACGAAGTCTTCGGGCTTGTCCTGCTGCAGCATCAGCCATTGCGCCTCGACGTAGTCGCGCGCATGTCCCCAGTCGCGCTTGGCGTCGAGGTTGCCGAGGTACACGCAGTCCTGCAGCCCCAGCATGATGCGCGCCAGCGCGCGCGTGATCTTGCGCGTGACGAACGTTTCGCCGCGCACCGGCGATTCGTGGTTGAACAGGATGCCGTTGCACGCGAACATGCCGTAGGCTTCGCGGTAATTGATGGTGATCCAGTGCGCGTAGAGCTTGGCAACCGCGTACGGCGAGCGCGGATAAAAAGGCGTGGTTTCGCGTTGCGGGGTTTCCTGCGTTTTGCCGAACAGCTCCGAAGTCGACGCCTGGTAATAGCGGGTTTTGCGGGTGAGCCCCAGAATGCGTATAGCTTCAAGGATGCGCAATGCGCCCAGCGCGTCCGAGTTGGCGGTATATTCAGGCGCTTCGAATGACACTGCGACATGGCTTTGCGCAGCGAGGTTGTAGATTTCGTGCGGGCGCACCTGCTGAATCACCCGGATCAATGCCGACGAATCGGTCATGTCGCCGTGGTGAAGGATCAGTTTCCGGCGGGATTCGTGCGGGTCTTTGTAGAGATGATCGATGCGGTCGGTGTTGAACAGCGACGAACGGCGCTTGATGCCGTGCACCGCGTAGCCTTTTTTGATCAGAAACTCGGCCAGATAAGCACCGTCCTGACCGGTAATGCCGGTGATCAATGCTGTTTTTTTCATCCGTCCGCGCTGCTGTGATGATGGCCGATTGATTATACTTGGAAAGGCACGCGCCAATAAACGCCGCAACGGGGCGAATTCGCCAGCGCGCAACTGAAGAAGCCCGATGAACCTATGTTGATTCCCGTAATTCTTTCCGGCGGCGTCGGCGCGCGGCTGTGGCCGGTATCGCGCGAGGCGTACCCCAAGCCTTTCATCCGGCTGGCCGACGGACAAAGCCTGCTGCAGAAAACGCTGCAGCGAGCCTCCGCGCTGGCGGGGGTCGACACCGTCATCACGGTGACTAATCACGAATACGTGTTCGCGACGCGCGACGAATACCGCTCGGTAGCAGGCGCGCCGGCCCCGGTGTTCCTGCTCGAACCGTGCGCGCGCAACACCGCACCCGCGATTGCGCTGGCCGCGTTGTATGCGACGACACGATGGGGGCCGGATGCCGTCATGCTGATACTGCCGGCCGATCACGTGGTCGATCCTCTGCCGGCGTTTCAGGCGGCGGTCGCGGACGCGCAAAAGCTCGCCTGCGCAGGACGCATCGTCGTGTTCGGCATCCAGCCCACCGCCGCCGAAACGGCTTATGGTTATATCGAGTGCGGGGCGGCGGCCGGGGCGCGCGCATTCGAGGTCAGGCGTTTCGTCGAAAAGCCGCAACCGCAGATTGCCGCGGAATTTGCGGCGTCGGGCCGGCATTTGTGGAATTCCGGCATGTTCTGTTTCACCGCGCGCACCATGCTCGATAACTTGCGTGAGCATGCGCCGGAGTTGTTCGCGGCTGCTGAACGCTGCTGGGCGGCAACGCAGGAGCGCGCGGGCGAAGCGGTGCGCATCGACGAGAAAAGCTTTGCTGCGCTGCCGGCGATTTCAATCGACTATGCTGTGATGGAAAAAGCCGCCGGCATCGCCGTGGTGCGCGCCGGGTTCGCCTGGAGCGACGTCGGTTCGTGGAGCGCAGTCAGCGAATTGACACCGCCCGATGCCAACGGCAATCGCACGGTCGGCGCAACCATCATGGTCGACAGCAGCGATTGTTATGTGCAGAGCGCGGACCGCGTGGTGGCCGGTGTCGGCTTGCATGACCTCCTGATCGTCGATACGCCTGATGCGCTGCTGATCGCCGACCGCAACCAGGCGCAGAAAGTGCGTACGGTCACTGAACAGCTGAAGCTCGCCGGCCATCCGGCGCACAAGATACATCGCACCGTCACGCGTCCGTGGGGGACTTACACGGTGCTTGAGCAAGGCCCCGGTTTCAAGATCAAGCGCATCGTGGTGAATCCCGGTGCCGCGTTAAGCCTGCAAATGCATCGCCGCCGCAGCGAGCACTGGGTGGTCATCGCCGGCACCGCGCAGGTCGTCAACGGCGAGCAGGAGTCTTCGGTGCGGGCCAACGAATCGACTTTTATTCCTGCAGGCAACCGTCACCGGCTGGTCAATCCGGGGCGCGAACCGCTGGTGATCATCGAAGTGCAGACCGGGGACTATGTCGAGGAAGACGACATCGTGCGCTTTGACGACGAATACGGCAGGAGTTAGCCGCCTACTTGCTGGCGAGACACGCGGCAAGGCTTGCGCGCCAGTCCGGCAAATCGATGCCGAAAGTGTTCTTCACCTTGTCGTGGCTCAACACTGAATTGAGCGGCCGTGCCGCCGCTGACGGATAGGCGGACGTCGGGATAGGCAGGAGACGTGCTTTGGGCTTAGCCGCCGCATGCGCGAGTATCTCGGCCGCGAAACCGTGCCACGATGTGCTGCCTTGCGCGCTCAGGTTGTAGATGCCATTGCGCGCGCCATCCTTGTCCTGCAGGCGGGCCAGTATCACGCCGGTCGCGGTTGCGATATCGCGGCACCATGTCGGCGCGCCGATTTGATCGTCAACGACTTTGAGTTCGTCGCGCTCGGCCGCGAGTCGCGACATGGTAATCAGGAAGTTGTTGCCGCGGGCGCCGTATACCCAACTCGTGCGCAGAATCAGATGCCGCGCGCCCGACGTCTGCACCGCGCGTTCGCCAGCGAGCTTGGTGCGGCCGTAAACATTAAGCGGGGCCGGTGCATCGTCTTCGCTATACGATCCGCGCTTGGTGCCGTCGAACACGTAATCGGTCGAGTAATGCACCAGCAGCGCGTTAAGGCGCAGCGCTTCTGCCGCGAGGATGCCCGGCGCCGTGCCGTTGACCGCAATGGCGAGCGCGGGTTCTGCTTCGGCGCGGTCCACCGCCGTATAGGCTGCGGCGTTTACTATGATGTCCGGCCGCAGCTTGCGTACCGTGGCCACCATCGCTGCCGGATCGGCAAGGTCGAGAGCATCGCGGTCGCAGGCCATCACTTCGCCGAGAGGCGCGAGCGCTGTTATCAGTTCGCCGCCGACCTGGCCGGTTTTGCCGGTAAGCAATATGCGGGTCAAGCAAAAACCTTTGCGTCCTCGAGCGGCTTGCCTTTCTGGTCCTTGAGCGAGAGGTCCGGCGGGCCGGCCAGCGGCCACGGTATGGCCAGCCGCGGATCGTTCCACTGGATGCAGTGCTCGTGCTCGGGCGCGTAGTAGTCGGTGGTCTTATAGAGCATGTCGGCATGCTCCGAGACGACGAGAAAGCCGTGTGCAAAACCGGGCGGCACCCATAACGCCAGCCGGTTTTCCGCCGACAGCCGGATGCTGTCCCATTTGCCGAAGTTGGGCGAACTGCGTCTGATGTCGACGACGACGTCGAAAACTTCGCCCGCCAGCGCGCGTATCAGCTTGCCCTGCGATTGCGGGTTCTGAAAGTGCAGGCCGCGCAGCACGTTCTTCTTCGAGCGCGACTGGTTGTCCTGCACGAAGCCCGCGCGCGCGCCGGTCGCCGCTTCAAATTCGCGCTGGTTGTGGCTTTCGAAGAAATAACCGCGCTCGTCGCCGAACATGCGCGGCTCGAGTATGAGCACCTCGGGCAATGCGGTGCGCGAAACTTTCATCGCAAATAATTTTTACGTGTTACGGTGCCGGAATTCATGGATGGGCTTCGTGCGTATTCTATGCGTAAAGCCGCGCTGCGTGTAGGCTTACGGGTTTGCGGGCCGGTGCTTGCGTTTCAATGACAAAAAAAATCCTGCTGATCAAGACTTCGTCCCTGGGCGACGTCATACATGCGCTTCCCGCCGTCACCGATCTGAAGGCAGCGGGAGCGGCCGCGCGCATCGACTGGGTAGTGGAAGAACCGCTGGTGGCGATTGCGCGCCTGCACCCCGGCGTTGACGACGCGATTCCGGTGGCGATCCGGCGCTGGCGCGGCGCCTGGTGGCGTGGCGCGATACGCGACGAGGTGAAGGCCTGCAAGCGGCGTCTGCAGGCCGCGACCTATGATGCGGTGATCGACGCACAGGGGCTCTTAAAAAGCGCGCTGATCGCGCTGGCGGCGCGCGGCACCCGTCATGGCCTGGATTTTCACAGCTCGCGCGAACCGCTCGCGCTGTTTTATCAGCACACTTACCGCATACCGTGGGATTTGCATGCGGTCGAAAGAACGCGGTTGCTGGCCGCGCGCGCGCTGGGTTACGCGGTGCCGCCGCGTTGCGATTACGGCATTCGCGCCGCGGCGCGCAATTTCGAATGGCTGGCGGCACCCGGCCCGTATGCGGTGCTGCTGCACGCGTCGAGCGGCGACTACAAATTATGGGACGAAGAAAGCTGGATGACACTCGGCAGCGCCCTCAATGCGGCCGGCATGCAGTGCGTGCTGCCGTGGGGCAATGCGCGCGAACGGGAGCGCAGCGTGCGCATCGCCAATCGTTTGCGTGCGGCAGTGGTGCCGCCGGCGCTGAATCTGGATGAACTCGCGGGATTGCTGGCCGGCGGCAAGGTGGTGGTCGGCGTCGATACCGGCCTGACCCATCTGGCGGCGGCGCTGGGCGTGCCGACCATCGGCATTTATTGCGCCACCGATCCTGCCGCCACCGGTATCTATGGGTGCGCGCGCGCAGCCAATATCGGCGGCATCGGCCGCGTGCCAAGCGCACTGCAAGTCATAGCGGCAGTCGAGGGGCTCCTCGCATGAGCGTGTCGCGCTCTATCTATACGTCGTTGCTATACGCAGTGCTGCCGCGCGCCTTGCTGCATCTGTGGTGGCGCGCGCGGCGGCAACCGGCCTATCTCGAGCACGTCGCCGAGCGCTTCGGGCGCTACGACTTGCGCGTGGAGCGGCCGCTGATCTGGGTGCACGCGGTATCGGTGGGTGAAACGCGCGCGGCGGAGCCGCTGATACAGGCCTTGCAAAGCCAGTATCCGCGGCACCGCATATTGCTGACTCACATGACGCCCACCGGGCGCGAAACAGGCGCCACCCTGTTCGGCGAGAGTGTGCAGAGTTGCTACCTGCCGTACGATTTTCCGTTCGCGGTCGAACGCTTTCTCGAACATTTCAAACCGGCATGCGGAATACTGCTGGAGACCGAAATCTGGCCCAACCTGATACACGCCTGCCGCGCGCGCCGCCTGCCCATTTATCTGGTCAACGCGCGCCTGTCGGAAAAATCGCTGCGTCTTTATATGCGATTCCGTGCTCTGGCCGCCGCCTGCCTGAACGAGTTGTCCGGCATCGCCGCGCAAAGCAGCGCGGACGCCGGGCGGCTGCAAGCGCTGGGCGCCGCATCGGTCGCGGTGACCGGCAATCTTAAATTCGACATCACGCCCGACGCCGCGCTGGTTGCCAAGGGCGAAGCATGGCGCGCGCAATGGGGACGCGCGCGTCCGGTGCTGTTGTGCGCGAGCACGCGCGAAGGCGAAGAGACGTTGCTGCTGCAGGCGCTGCGCGAGATCGATATTCCCGGTCTGCTGACGCTGATCGTGCCGCGCCATCCGCAGCGTTTTGATGAAGTAGCGGCACAGATCGAACGGGCAGGCATTCCTTACCAGCGGCGCAGCGCCAATGAGCCGATCGCGCCGCAGTCGCGCATCGTGCTGGGCGACAGCATGGGTGAAATGTTCGCGTACTACGCGGCGAGCGATGTCGCCATCATCGGCGGCAGCCTGCTGCCGTTCGGCGCGCAGAACCTGATCGAAGCCTGCGCGGCGGGCCGCCCCGTCATCGTCGGACCGCACGCGTACAATTTTGCCGAAGCCGCGCAACTCGCGATCGACGCCGGCGCCGCCATCCGGGTTGCTGATGCGGCAGCGGCAATTGCGGCAGCCCGCCGGCTGTTGCTGGATCCGGCGCGCGCGCTGCAAATGGGAGAGGCCGGCCTTGCATTCACGCGCGATCATCGCGGCGCCACGGCCAAAGCGGTCGGCCTGCTGAAGTTCTAGCACGGCGCGGCCTTGCGACGGCGCTCAACCGCAGTTGCAATAAAACGAACTCTCGGTAATTACGACGTCGACGGGCTGATCGTTGGGGTCGAGCGGAACGTGCTCGCATAACTGCAGCGCATATGCTCCGGCGACCAGCGGCGGGCGGCGGGCGAAGCGCGCGATCAGGCGATCGTAAAAACCACCGCCGTAACCGAGTCTTTCGCAGCGCGGCGTAAATGCAACTCCCGGCAGCAACACGAAGTCGATGCGGTCAATATCCGCTGGCGGACAGCTTGCGCGCGGCTCGCGTATGCCCCACACGCCGCTTTGCAGGTCGCTGCCGATATTTTCCGCGCGGTGCAATTCGAGCTCGCGCGTATTGGGGTCAACGCGCGGCAGGCACAGTTGTTTGCCGCTCGCCAGCGCGTCTTCCACCAGTCCGGCCGTTTCGAACTCGCTGCCGAAACTCATATAGGCAAGCACGCAGCGCGCGTTGCGGTAGGCGTCGAGGGCGAGCAATTGCGGCGTGATGCGGGCGCTCAATTCGCGCCGCGCAGCTGGCGTCAGCGCATCGCGTGCGGCGAGGATTTGTTTGCGTAGCGCCGCCTTGGGATTGCTGGCGGCGCCTACTTTTCCAGCCACTGGTTGACGTAAGCGAGATCGTTGTCGCTCAGGGTGCCGGCGGCGGCCTTGAGCTTCAGCACGTTGATTGCATAGGCGTAGATCGCCTGCGCATAGTCGCGCCGCGTGCTGATCAACTGCTGGGTGGCATTCAACACATCGACCTGGGTTCTGACGCCCACTTCCTGTCCCAGCTTGCTTGAATCGACCGAGCTTTGTGAAGAAACGAGTGCGGCTTCAAGCGCCTTGATCTGCGCCACGCCGTTGGTCACGCCCAGAAATGCCGAGCGGGAATTGAGCGCGACCGTGCGCTTCGCGTTCTCGAGGTCTTGTCGCGCTTTCTCCTGATTGGCGAGGGCTTCGCGCACCCTGGAGTTGACGAGGCCGCCCTGGTAGAGCGGCACCGCGAGCTGCAGCCCGATAAACTTCGTGTTGCTGTCAAACCCCGCGCCGCCCTGCACGCCGGCGCCCTGGTTGGAATCGACATAGCTCGCCACTGCGTCAAGAGTCGGCAGGTGCCCGCCGCGGCTCTTGGCGACTTCCTGCGCGGCGATATCAACATTGGCCTGCGAGATTCTTACCTGCAGGCTCGACAGCGTGGACTGGTCCACCCAGGAGTCCATATTGTTCGGATTGGGCAAAGCGGGAGCGAAGCGCGTGTTGATTTTTGCCAGGCCCGGCGGCACCCGGCTGATGATCAGCCGCATCGCCTGCTTCTTGATCTCAAGGTCGTTCTGCGCGGCGATTTCCTGCGAGGCCGCGAGGTCGTGCCGCGCCTGCGCATCATTGGCGTCGGTGATGGTTGCGGTGCCGACTTCGAAATTGCGCTTCGCCTGCGCCAGTTGCTCCGCAAATGCTGTTTTCTGCGCGGTGGCGAGCGTCACGTTGTTTTCGGCCAGCAGGACGTCGAAGTACGCCTGGGCAACGCGCAGGATCAAATCCTGATTCGCCTGCAGCAGCACGGCTTCGGCCTGTGAAACGAGGTTCTTGCTCTGCTCGTAGGTGATCCAGTTCTGCATGCGGAACAGCGGCTGCGTCGCCGTGACGTTGAAGCCGTTGGAATTGTAGCGGCTGGTGCCCGCAGCCGCGCCGGGCACGGCGCCGCGGAACTGCAGATCACGGTCGTTGTACTGGGTGTTGCCTGCAAAGGTCACTGCCGGCAGCAGGCCCGAACGGCCCTGCGGCATTTTTTCCTGGCTTGCCTGGTAGGCCGCGCGCGCTGCGGCGTAGACCGTGTCCGCACCCTGCGCTTCACGATAAATCGACAGCAGATCGACCGCGGCCGCGGGCTGTGCCGCGGAGCACAACGCGATTCCCAGCAACAGTAAAAACCGGTTGCCTGCCTGCATAACTTCAGTAGCGCGACATTGCCGGCTCAACCTGGTCGGCCCAGGCCGCGATGCCGCCGCTTAAATTGTAAACGCGGCTGACGCCAGCGCTCTGCAGGTAATTCGCGACCTGCAGGCTGCGCATGCCGTGATGGCACATCACCACGATGTCGCGGTCCTGCGGCAGTTCGCCTACGCGCGCGGGGATTTCCTGCATCGGCAGCAATTGCGCGCCCGCGATGTGGCAAACGTTGTGCTCCCACGGTTCGCGCACGTCGAGCACCAGCGGCGCGGCGCGGGATTTGTCATCCAGCCATGCGCGCAACGCGGTTGCCGGCAGCTGCTCGATCAAAATACGAATCTTTCCGGTTGCGGCGCATTGCGCAGCGCCGCGATGCAGGTCTCGAACAGAGACACCGTATCGTAAGCGCCGCCGCCCGCACAAGTCGTCAGGCGTGCCTGCATCGCGGGCGCTTCGCCGACGATTGCAAGCAGGCGGCCGCCTGGTTTGAGGCTGCGCTGAAAATCGTCCGCCAGCACCGGTACCGAACCCGTCAGCACGATGACGTCATACGGCGCGTGTTTGCTCCAGCCGCGCGCCGCATCGCCGACTTCAAGCGTGACATTGGCGATGCCGTGCGCGCTGAGCCTGGTCGCAGCGACAGCACTGTAAGCCGGATTGATCTCGACGCTGGTGACATGCGCGCCGCGTTTGGCCAGGAGTGCCGTCATGTAGCCGCTGCCGGTGCCGACTTCGAGTATGCGGTCGGTGGGTTTGACCGCGAGCTCCTGCAGCATGCGCGCTTCGAGTTTGGGGGCCAGCATTCTTTCGCCCGCGGGCGCATTGTCGGCAAGCGGAATTTCCATGTCGACGAAGGCCAGGCTGCGGTATTGCGGGGCGACGAAGTCTTCGCGGCGCACCGCGAACAGCAAATCGAGCACTTGCTGATCTAGCACTTCCCAGGTGCGGATCTGCTGTTCCACCATGTTGAAGCGCGCGCGTTCGATGTCGATCTGAGCATTCATGAGGGCAGTTGAAACCGGCAATAAAATTCGGGTGGGGGAACTTGCAATTATCGCATAATTCAAGTAGCTTGACCTCCACACGTTGGGGGTCCTGGCAGGCTGGTATTGAGTCGTTTGCCGGGTGAGAAAGACCCTTCGAACCTGATGCGGATAATGCCGCCGCAGGGAAGCGTGGCGCCAATTCCCATGCCTCCCCGCGCCGCTCTTGCCTGTGTTCACACAGTGAGGAGCAAACATGAACGCCAATCCCAAATTCCTGAGCGCGACAGCGCATGTCGATGAAGCGGCCGTCAAGTCGCTGCCCAATTCGCGCAAGGTCTACGTCGAGGGCTCGCGCCCCGATATCAGGGTGCCGATGCGTGAAATCAGCCAGTCGGATACGCCGGCTGAAATGGGCGCCGAAAAAAACCCGCCGATTTACGTCTACGACACGTCGGGGCCGTACACCGACCCTGCGGCGAAAATCGACATTCGTTCCGGCCTCGCGCCGCTGCGCGAAAAATGGATAACGGAGCGCAACGACACCGAACTGTTGCATGACCTGACTTCGGCGTATGGACGCGGCCGCGCTGCCGATCCGAAACTTGCGGAGCTGCGCTTCAATCTCAAGCGCCATCCGCGGCGCGCCAAGGCCGGCGCCAACGTTTCGCAAATGCACTACGCGCGCAAAGGCATCATTACGCCGGAAATGGAATACATCGCGATCCGCGAGAACCAGCGCCGCGACGGCCTGCCGGAACTCATCACGCGCCAGCATCCGGGCCAGAGTTTCGGCGCGGCGCTGCCCGCCGTGATGACGCCCGAATTCGTGCGCGACGAAATAGCGCGCGGCCGCGCCATCATTCCCGCCAACATCAATCACCCGGAAACCGAGCCGATGATCATCGGCCGCAATTTCCTGGTCAAGATCAACGCCAATATCGGCAACTCGGCGCTGTCGAGTTCGATCGCCGAAGAAGTTGAAAAAATGACGTGGTCGACGCGCTGGGGCGGCGACACCGTGATGGACCTCTCGACCGGCAAGAACATTCACGAAACGCGCGAATGGATCATCAGCAATTCGCCGGTGCCGATCGGTACTGTACCGATATATCAAGCGCTGGAGAAAGTCGACGGCAAGGCGGAAGAACTGACGTGGGAAATGTTCCGCGACACGCTGATCGAGCAGGCCGAGCAGGGTGTGGATTACTTCACCATCCACGCCGGCGTGCGTCTCGCGTACATTCCGATGACGGCCAAACGCATGACCGGCATCGTGTCGCGCGGCGGTTCCATCATGGCGAAATGGTGTCTCGCGCACCACAAAGAATCGTTCCTCTACACGCATTTCGAAGACATCTGCGAGATCATGAAGGCGTACGACGTGTCGTTCTCGTTGGGCGACGGCCTGCGTCCCGGCTCGGGTTTCGATGCCAACGACGAAGCGCAGCTGGCGGAACTGAAAACGCTCGGCGAG
>JAIOOZ010000059.1 GCA_021414185.1 Betaproteobacteria bacterium | reverse complement strand
GCACGCCATCGCGCTGGGCGGCCCCAATCTCGCGTCGAATCCCATCATGGGCACGCACATGATCGGCTACCGCGACGTGACCACCATCGCGCTGCTGTTCGACGACTACACCGCGCTGGTGGTGCGCGCGGACTCGCCACTGAAGTCAATGCGCGAAGTGGCTGAACGCCTGCGCAAAGATCCCGGCGCGTTGACGATAGGCGTGGGACCGGCGCTCGGCGGCGGCGCGCATATCGGCGCGGTCGTCGGCCTCAAAGCAGCCGGCGTGCATATCCCCGGAGTCCGCTTCGTTGTGTACAAATCGGCGGGCGAAGCCATGACGGCGGTGATCGGCGGCGAAATCGACATAGCGGCGGGCACCGTCGCCAACTATCCGCCGCAGCTCGCCGCCGGCCGCATCCGCGTGATCGGCATCACCGCGCCGCAGCGGCTGGGCGGCGTGATGGCCGTTGCACCCACGCTGAAAGAGCAAGGCATAGACGGCGTCTTCACGACCTGGCGCAGCGTGGTCGGGCCGAAAGCGATGGCGCGCGAGCAGGTCGCCTATTGGGAAGCCACGCTCGCCAACGTCATCAAGACCGACGACTGGCAAAAAGACCTCGAACGCAATTTCTGGACGTCGAACTTCATGACCGGCGCCACTGTCCGCCGCTACGTCGAGGAGCAGGGCAAACTGTTCCGCGAAATATTTTCAGAACTGGGTATGAACAAGCGCTAGCCGGCACGTTCTGTCTCCCGCCACTCAGAAGGAAATCTTTCCACCCATGAGCATCACGGAACAACTCGCGCGTTTCGCCATTGAAAGCCGCGCGGACATACTGACAGACGAAGTCGCCGCGTCGGCGAAACTCAAGTTTCTCGACACCATCGCGGTCATGATCAGGGGCGCGCACCATGCGTCCGGCACCAGCGCGCTGCGCGTGGCTCAGCGCATGGGCGGAAATCCCGCCGCCACGCTGTTCGCCAACGGCGAGAAAACTTCTTCACCCCTGGCTGGCTTCGTCAACGGCGTCGCCGCGCACGCACTGGAATACGACGACAACACGCGCGGCGTCGGCCACGTCAGCGTATGCCTGGTGCCCGGCTGCCTGGCGGTCGCCGAGGAGGCCGGCGCGTCCGGACACGCAACGCTCGAAGCTTTCGCGATCGGCTTTGAAATCGCCTCGCGTATCGCGAAGGGGTTGCGCCCGGCTCTGATCGACAACGGCTGGCATCCGATCGGCATCGTCGGCGGCCAGGGCGTCACGGTCGCCGCGTCCAGGCTGCTTGGCCTCAATGTGCTTGAAACGCGCATGGCGATGGGCATCATGGCATCGTCGGGCGGCGGCGTGCGCAAGAACGTGGGGACCATGGGCAAAGCGTTTCACGTCGGGCATGGCGTACGCTCCGGCATTTTCGCCGCGCTGCTCGCGCAGGACGGTTTCAGCGTCGATCCCGACATCATTGAAGGCGCGGAAGGCGGCGGCGAAGGGCACCAGCGTTTCGGCCTCGCCGACACCTTTAGCGGGATCGGCAAATACCGGCTCCATTTGATGGTCGAAGGCCTTGGCGGACCGCTCGAAGTCGCGCGCAACACCACCATGGTGCGCATGCATCCGGGGTCGACCGCGCCGAGCTCGACCGTCGACGGCGTCATCGCGCTGGCAACAGAGCATGCGCTGGACCCGGCGAACGTGGAAGAGCTCACCGCCGAACTGACGCCGCAATGCGTCGCCATTGCGCCCTATGCAGAGCCGTCCGACGAACATCGCGCGAAATTCTGCATTCCTTATTCGCTCGCCGTCGCGCTGATCGACCGCCAGGTACTGCTCGCGCAATACGAGCCGCAGCGCATTGCCGCCGCCGACGTTCGCGCGCTGATGCCGCGCATCAAGATCACGTTGCCCGATGATCTCAAGCACCATCGCGGGCAATGGGGCGAGAACGGCATCAACTGGGGCGAATCGCGCATCACGGTGAAACTGAAAGATGGACGCGTGCTGAAAAAGGCCGCGCCCTATTCGCGCGGCTGGCCCGAAGATCCGGTATCGTGGGACGACGTCAAAACGAAATACGCCGAGTGCGCGGACGGCATTCTTTCGCAAGCCCAGGTCACCGAAACGGTCGACATGATCGCGGGACTCGAACGCCTCGACAAAGTTTCAGAACTGGTACGCGCGTTGACCGCGAAACCCGGAGCACGCAAATGAGCCATATTCAATTCCAGCGTCTGCTGGTCTGCGCATTCGCCGCGCTGGCGATCAGCACTTCAGCCTGTGCCCAGACTTATCCGACCAAGCCCATCAAATTCATCGTGCCCTTCGCTCCCGGCGGTGGCAGCGACATCATCGCGCGCGTGCTCGCGCCGAAAATGACGGCCATGCTCGGGCAGCAGATCGTCATCGACAACCGGCCCGGCGCCGGCACCATCATTGGCGCCGAGGTCGCCGCCAAAGCGCCGCCCGACGGCTATGCGCTGTTCCTCGGCATCACCGGCACGATGGCGATCAATCCGAGCATGTACCGCAAGCTGCCGTACGATCCGGTGCGCGATTTCGCGCCGATCGCGATGATCGGCACCGGGCCCAATGTGCTCGTCGTGCATCCCGCCCTGCCCGCGCGCTCGATCAAGGAATTGATTGCCGTGGCGAAATCGCATCCCGGCAAGCTCTCGTACGCCTCGGCCGGGACTGGCGGTGCGCCTCACCTTGCGGGCGAACTTTTTAAATCGATGGCCGGCATCGACATGGTCCACATTCCCTACAAAGGGGCCGCGCCCGCCACCGTCGATCTCCTTGCGGGACAAGTACAGGTGATGTTCGCCGGCATGGGTGCGGCGCTGCCGTTCATCAAGGCGAACCGCCTGCGCGCGCTTGGTGTCGCCGGAGCAAAGCGTTCGCGTGCGCTGCCCGAAGTGCCGGCGATCGGCGAGCACCTCAAAGGCTTTGAAGCATCGACCTGGTTTGCGGTGTTCGCGCCGGCCGGCACACCGCGGACTATCATTACCCAACTGCACGCCGTGCTGGCAAAATGCGTGGCGATGCCTGACGTCGAGCAGCAACTGGCGGAACAAGGTTACGAGCCGCTCACCAGCACGCCGGAAGAGCTCGGCGCTTACGTGACCAGTGAGATCGCGAAGTGGGCAAAAGTCATCCGCGACGCGAATATTCCGAAGGAAGGCAGCTAGCGCACGCCAGCACGCACACCGGCGCAGGCGTTGAGCCTGCCTGTTTCACCTAAACGGTCGCAGATGCTTCCCGCGCGAGCGCCTGCTCGCGCGAGAGGAACGGTGACTTGGTGCCGTGCGGGCGGCTCATGATGGGCGACAGCGGGCGCGCATCGGCGCTCTGCAGCCAGATCCGCATCAGGTGGCGGCGCTTGGCGGGGTCCTCATCATCCTCGAACTGCGTGCGCGAATGGAAGGCCACGTGGTTGTTCAGGTACTGAATGTCGCCCGGCTCGAAGCTCATGTCGAAGCGCAGCTCGTCGCCCTTGACGAGTTCGTCGAGCAAGTCGAGCGCTGCGCACTCCTCGTCGGTAAGCGGCACACCGCCGACGGTCGCCGCCTGCACTATGGTCTTGCGCACGTAGCGCGAACTCAGCTTGCCTGCAAAATAGTCGAAAACGGGCACGCGGTATTCGGTGATCTGCGCGATGCCGCCGCTTGCCTCACCACGCAGGCTGTAATGAAAGCCGCGGAACAGGCAGTCAAGCGCCTGCGGCCGGCGCGCGAGTATCTCGTTGTAGACGGCGGTCGAACTGGCGATGCTGGAGAGGCCGCCGACTTTCGCCTTCTGCACGCAAAAAAGCCCCACGCGGTCGGTCGGGTCGCTGTGAAACGGCATGTACTCGTTGGTGCGGTAACCGCGCACCAGCTCGCCGCCGCTCACCTGGCCCCACTTCAGACCTTCGTCGCGCACGTGGCCAATGTGGTCGCCCTTGGTGTTCTGCGCGATGACCACGCCGAGGCTGACCGACAGGCCCCAGTAGATTTTTTCAAGGTCGGCGTCGTCGTAACGCGCAACCGGCACGCCACGCACCAGCGCGATGCCACGGCCTTCCTCTAGCTGGCGCGAGATTTCACGCAGGCGCGGCGCCGTCACGGGCAGCGGAAAATCGCGCGCGCGCATTTTGAGCACCGGCACGCCGGCCTTGTTGACTGACTTTAGCGCCGCTTCGATTTCGGCGATTTCGGCGGACGTAAGCTCGTAGATCCACGACGGGTCCCGCCGCAGCTCCTCCGCCTTCCAGGCACAGGGGTGCGCGATGTGCTGGCGAAATACGGCGCTCATGCGGCTTTGGCGTTCAGGCCGGCGACGAATTCTTCTTCCGGAATCGCCGCGGCCGGATTCGCGTCACGCGCGCTGTAGTATTCACGACAGCGTTTGAACTCCTCGAGGATGCGGCGCAGCTCGGCGACTGTTTTATCGTGCAGATCGACGCGCACGTCGATTTCCGGGAAGTCGACGCGGTCAACGACACGTATCCATGCCGAACGCTCGGGACGCGGTATGCCTTTGGACATCTGGCCGCCGGCGTCGCGCCCGCCTTCGAGCGCCATCAGCAGGCGGTCTTCGAGCGGCGCATCGGGCTGCTTGAGAAAACCGGAAACGATACCCGCCACCGTCTGCGGACCGGCGAGGCCGTTGCCATACGCCGCATAGTACGGGCCTACTGTGTGACCGGCCCACTTGCCGCAACCAGGGCCGGTGTGCGCGACGACGTTGTTCTCGCGGTCGATGATGCCGAACTGGCGGTAATCGAAATCCGGATCTTCGGCCGCCAGAGTGCGCATGATGCTGGCCGGCGTGTAACCCTGGGCCAGCATGTTGAGCGCCAGCGGATCGACGTAGCGCAGGTAGAACGCCTGCGATTTGCTGACGCCGACGTTGGGGCGCACGCTTTCGTTGCGGCGGCCGCAGGCCATCGAGAACGTGGTAGAACCGACGCCGAAGCGGCCGGTGCGCGGGCAACGCGCGATGATCGAATAGGTCATGTGGTCTCCTTCTGCTGTTGCTTCTTCAACATGTCGGCGAATTCCATTGCCGGTATCGCATTGCGCGGGCTGCGCGCGCGTTCTTCGTAATAGGCGATCGACGGTTTGTAGTCAACATAGATGCGGCGCAGGTCTTCGACCGCGTGGTCATGCATATCAACGCGCAGATCGACTTCGTTGTAAGTGCGGTT
>JAIOOZ010000428.1 GCA_021414185.1 Betaproteobacteria bacterium | reverse complement strand
GCGGTGGTGTTTCTGGCGCGGCACGGTTACGGCCATACGATCCCCCCGCATGAGATCAATTACTGCGCCAATATCTGGGCCTTGCACGCGCGCGGAGTGAAACGCGTGCTCGCCATTGCGGCCGTCGGCGGCATCCGCAAAGACCTCGCGCCCGGCGTATTGGTGGTTCCCGACCAGATCATCGACTACACGCACGGGCGGTCAGGCACTTTTTTTGTGCTCGCAGATCGCGGCGTGCAGCACGTTGATTTCACGCTGCCGTATACCGCGGCCGTGCGCACCGCGTGCATCAACGCCGCCCAGCGTGCGGGCGAAACGGTGGTCGATGGCGGAGTCTACGCCGCAACCCAGGGGCCGCGCCTGGAAACTGCCGCAGAGGTCAATCGGCTTGAGCGCGATGGCGCCGACATAGTGGGCATGACCGGCATGCCGGAAGCGGTGCTCGCGCGCGAAATCGGCTTGTCTTACGCCACGCTGGCAATCGTCGTCAATCATGCGGCCGGCCGCGGCGCGAGCGCAGCCGGCATCACGACGGAAGACATGACGGCGATATTGCAGCAGGCGACGGGCAGGGTGCAACGCATACTCGAACAAATGGTGAAGGCGGATGGCGGTTAGAGAAGTCTTGAGAATGGGAGATCCGCGCCTGCTTGCGCGGGCGCAGCCGGTCGAAGAATTCGACACCCCCGAATTGCACGCATTGCTTGCCGACATGCAGGACACGATGGCGGCATTGGACGGCGCGGGACTGGCGGCGCCGCAAATCGGCGTCGGGCTGCAGGTTGTGGTATTCGGCGTCGAGCAGAACCCGCGCTATCCCGACGCCGAAGAGGTGCCGCGGACGGTGCTGATCAACCCGACGCTGACGCCGCTGGCCAACGACCTCGAGGACGGTTGGGAAGGTTGTCTGTCGGTTCCCGGCATGCGCGGGGTGGTGCCGCGCTACGCGCGCCTGCGCTACCAGGGATTCGACCAGTACGGCAAACCGATAGACCGCAGCGTCGATGGTTTTCACGCGCGTGTCGTGCAGCATGAATGCGATCACCTGATCGGCGTGCTGTACCCGATGCGCATCCGCGACTTCCGGCAGTTCGGGTTTACCGAGGTGCTGTTTCCCGACGAAGATATCGGGGATGACTGAAAGGCAGGATTGAGGAGCGAGGATTGAGGATTGAGAAAAACTGTCTAATTCCTCAATCCTCAATCCTCAGGTTTGCAATTCCCGCACCAGATCGCTTTCGAATTTGATCACTTTCTTGGGATCGCTCAGCGCGGGGCCGTTGATCAGGAACACGTCTTCGGCGCGGTCGCCGAGGGTATTGATCTTGGCGGTATACAGGTTGATCTGGTAATCGACCAGACAGCGGCCGACGCGCGACAGCAGGCCCGGCCGGTCGCCGGCGATGATATTGAGCACTTTGTAGAGGCCGCGTTCGTCGGCCGTGATGCTGACTTCCGGCGTGATCGGAAAATGCTTGAGCTGGCGGCTCAAGCGGCCCTGCGCCGGCGGTTCGAGCGGCGTTTGATTGGCGAGGCGCAGGCCGAGTTCGTGCTCGACGTAGCCGATCAGGTCGCGGTATTGCGGCTTTTTGTTGTTGGGGTCGAGGATCGCGAAGCTGTCCAGCGCGTAGCCGTGACGTGTCGTGTAAATCTTGGCGTCCACGATCGAATAGCTGATGCGTTCGAAAAAACTGCAGATGCGCGCGAACAGGTCTTTCTGGTCGCGCACGTAGATCATCACCTGCAGGCCTTCGCCGGCGGTGGACAGGCGGGCCTTGACCACCGGCACCGGCGTATCGACGCGATAGTTGAGCAGCCGCGTGTGCCACGCGATTTCTTCGACATCGTGGCGCAGAAAGTATGAAATATCGAGCTGCGACCACAGTTTCTCGGCCGCGTCATCCTTGATGGCGTAGAGCCTCAGCTTGGCCTTGACCGCTTCCTGGCGCTGTTGCAGGTTGCTGTCGAGCGAATGGGTATCGCCACTCAGGCGGCGGCGTGTCATCAAAAACAGGTCTTCCAGCAGTTTGGCTTTCCAGCCGTTCCAGACTTTGGGACTGGTGCCGCGTATGTCGGCGACAGCGCATCGACTTTGCCCAGCAGCGAGTGGTCGCCACCGCGTCCCTTGGCGATGTCGTGAAACAGCCCCGCCAGATAGAGCAGTTCCGGATGGGCGAAGTCGCTCATCAGGCGGCTGGCGAGCGGAAATTCGTGCGCGAGCTCGGGCACCGCGAAGCGCCGCAGGTTGCGCACGACGTGGAGGATGTGCTCGTCCACGGTATACACGTGATACAGGTCGTGCTGCATCTGGCCGACGATGCGGCCGAACGCGGGAATGTAGCGGCCGAGGATACCGTACTGGTTCATGCGTTTGAGTTCGCGCACGACGCGCGACGGGCTGCTCAGGATCTGCAGGAACAATCGGCGGTTTTCGGGGGCGCGCCGGAAGGCGGGATTGATCAGAGGGCTCGCGCGCCACAATGCGCGCAGCGTGGCTGCCGTCATGCCTTTCAATTCGTGGCGCTGCTGCAATATGACAAAGGCTTCGAGCATGGCGCTCGGTTCACGCCGGAACAGGCCTTCGTCTGTGGCCTCGAGCAGCTCATTGCGGCTGTGGAAGCGCTCGTTGATTTTCTGGATGGCGCGGCTGCGTGACGGGAAAATCAGCGTGCCGAGGTTTTGCAGCACTATGGTGTTGAGCTGGCTGATTTCGATCGCGGTGCGGTAAAAGCGCTGCATCAGGTGCTCGCTCGCGCGGCGATGCGCGGTATCGCGCAGGCCCATTTGCGTCGCCAGCGCGGTCTGCACGTCGAAGACGAGGCGTTCCTCGCGCCGCCGCGCCAGGTAGTGCAGCCGGATGCGCAGGTTCTGCAGAAACGCCTCGTGCTTGCGCAGCAATGCGGCTTCGCGGCGCGTGATGATTTCGCGGTTGACAAGGTCCGACCAGCGCGTGCCGATGCCGGCCGCCTTGCTGATCCACAGGATCGTCTGCAGATCGCGCAGTCCGCCCGCGGTTTCCTTGATGTTGGGCTCGAGATTGGTGTCGTGATAGCGCGCGTGGCGCTGCTCCTGCTCGAGCCGCTTGGCCTTGGTGAACTGCGGCGCGTCGAGCTTGCGCAGGAACTCGCGTTCGAACTGGCGAAACAGCTTGCGCTCGCCGATCAGCAGCCGCGCTTCGAGCAGGCTGGTCTGGATGGTCACGTCCTGGGCGGCGAGTTCCACGCATTCGGCGACCGTGCGCACGCTGTGCCCGACGTCGAGCCCGATGTCCCACAGCAGGCTGACGAATTGTTCGAGTTTTTCCGTTAGCGCTTCGTCGGCGGCGGCCGGCAGCAGTATCAGGAGGTCGATGTCGGAATACGGGAACAATTGGCCGCGGCCGTAACCGCCGACCGCGACAAGGGTAACGCCCGCGGGCATGTCGACGTGCTGCCAAACGGATTTCAGGATGCTGTCGACGAGCTGGCGATGCTCGCGCAGCAGTTTCGGCGCGGAGTGGTGTTCGAGATAGCGCTGGTGCAGCGCGGCGCGATTTTCGGTGAGCCGCCGCTTCAGCCGCGCGCTGGTCGATTCCGGCACCGCGGGTGTTGCGAGCGGCGGTTGCGCAGTGCTAGCCATGCCCGGCGTTTATAAACGCGGGCGGCGGCGGCGCGCCGGCGGACACCGTGAGCACTTCGTAGCCGCTTTCGGTAACGAGCACGGTGTGTTCCCACTGCGCGGACAGGCTGTGGTCCTTGGTCACGATAGTCCAGCCGTCGGCCAATTGGCGGATGCCGGCGCGGCCGGCGTTGATCATGGGCTCGATGGTAAACGTCATGCCGGCTGCGAGTTGCATGCCGGTGCCGGGCCGGCCGTAATGCAGGACCTGCGGTTCTTCGTGAAATTTGCGCCCGATGCCGTGGCCGCAGAATTCGCGCACCACGCTGCAGCCATAGCCTTCGGCGCAGGTCTGAATGGTATGGCCGACGTTGCCCAGGCGCGCGCCGGCGCGCACCTCGGCGATGCCGCGCCACATGCACTCGTAAGTGATGTCGCACAGGCGTTGCGCCTGCACAGCAGGCTGGCCGACAAAATACATGCGGCTGGTGTCGCCGTGAAAGCCGTTCTTGATCACCGTGACATCGATATTGACGATGTCGCCGGTTTTGAGTTTTTTGTCGCCGGGCACGCCGTGGCAGACCACATGATTGACCGAGGTGCAGACCGACTTCGGGTAGGGCTGGTAACCCGGCGGCGCGTAGTTGAGCGGTGCGGGCACGGTGTCCTGCACGTTGACCATGAAGTCGTGGCACAGCCGGTCGATTTCATTGGTGGTGATGCCGGGCTTGATATGCGGCGTGATGAAATCGAGCACTTCGGAGGCGAGGCGGCCGGCAACGCGCATTTTGGCGATTTCGTCGGCGGTCTTGGGCGGGGCGGTCATGGCGGAGGTGCGACTATACATGGAGATTTACTTAATCAAATCAAAAGGAGGCGGATTCTAGTCCAGTTTTCACGCGGCTCCAAACCCGGGTTCGCCGGGAGCCCGCGGCGTACTGCCGGGGCAGGCGCCAGTCCAGATGCTGCGGTTGAGCAAAAACCATTAAGGATGATATAATTAGTGGCTGGTCTGAAACAAGTTCTCCGCTGAATTTATGGGGATTTCAGGCCTTAACTCGCACATCCGCCACAAGTCAGGGTGCTCGGCAACGAGTGTACGTGGGTGGATGGAGGCTTAACCCTAACTGGAGATTGTATGGCAACTAGCATGCGTGAAATGCTGGAGTGTGGCGTCCATTTCGGACACCAGACCCGGTACTGGAACCCCAAGATGGCCCCGTTTATCTTCGGCCATCGCAACAAAATTCATATTATCAACCTCGAAAAGACGCTCGCCCTGTATCAGGACGCGCTGAAATTCGTGCGCCAGATGACTTCGAACAAGGGCGTCATCATGTTCGTCGGCACCAAGCGCCAGGCGCGCGAGATCGTCAAGGAAGAGGCGCTGCGTTGCGGCTCGCCTTATGTCGATCATCGCTGGCTCGGCGGCATGCTGACCAACTACAAGACGGTCAAAGCTTCGATCAAACGCCTGAAAGACATGGAGGCGATGGCCGAGGACGGCACGTTTGAAAAACTGGTCAAGAAAGAGGCCCTCAATTACCAGCGCGAAATCGTCAAGCTCGAGCGCAGCCTGGGCGGCATCAAGGACATGAACGGCCTGCCGGACGCGTTGTTC
>JAIOOZ010000427.1 GCA_021414185.1 Betaproteobacteria bacterium | reverse complement strand
CGCCGGTACCGTTGGCGGAAATAGACCAGGGCAAGGCGCCGATGAGCATACTCACGCGGCCGATCAACCTGCTCGACATGTGCGCGCTCGCACTGCCGTGCGGCTTCACCGCGGGCGGCCTGCCCATTTCGCTGCAGATCGCAGGACGCGGTTACGACGAAGCGCGTGTCTTGCGCATCGGCTGGGCCTTTGAAAACGCGACTGAGTGGCATAAACGGCGTCCGCCGCCGCTCTGATCGACAAGGGCGCGGCCCCTGCCGCGGCCGCGCGGACAATTGCGGTAAAATTATCCGCCCCTCTACGCGAAGTCCGAATTGCCCACCAACCACCTTGAACAGGATGTGCCGTACGCGAGCCTGCCCGCACTCGTCGACGGCGCGGCCGCGCGCTTCGGCGACCAGCCGCTGTGGGTATCGGTAGACGACGGCAGCCGCATTTCGTTTCGCGAATTCGCCCGCGCAACGCTGAAATGCGCAAACGCGCTGCATGCGCTCGGCGTGGTACCCGGCACTCATGTCGCAGTCATGCTGCCCAGCGTGCCGGCGTACGTCGTCACGTGGATGGCGCTGGCGCGGCTCGGCGCCGTCATGGTGCCGGTCAACACCCAGTACAAACCGCGCGAACTCGAATACGTGCTGCAGGACAGCGAAGCGAAATTCCTCGTCATCGACGCGAGCTGCCTGTCCGTATTTGCAGAAATGACGAATCGCGATGCGCTGGTGCCGCCGTCGAATCTCATAGTACATGGCGTCGCAGATGCAAAGCAGGCGCACAACTGGCAACGCATCGTCGATGCCGCACCGGACACCGTGCCCACAGTGCCGCCACCGACCCTCGATACGCTGATGAGCATACAGTTCACGTCGGGCAGCACCGGGTTTCCGAAAGGCTGCATGCTTACGCAGGATTACTGGCTGGTGCTGGGATGGGTGCGCTCGCACCAGGGCCCGGTGCCGCGGCGCATGCTGATCGACAAGCCGCTTTCGTATATGGGCGGCAAGTGGCGCTTTCTGATCTGCCTCTTCATGGGTTCGACCGCGTACGTGGCGCTGCGCTTCAGCCTGACCGGGCTGCAGCAGCGACTGGTCGATCACGACATCGATTTTTTCTCGGTGACCGACGCGGTGGCCAAGCTGCCGGAATTGCCTGCCGTCGCCAAACTCAAAATCTCGTGGATTTCCATCGGCGGCCTGAGCAAGGGCCTGCACCAGGCGCTGGAAAAGAAATTCAACGCGCCGGTGCGCGAGCTCTACGGCATGACCGAAACCGGTTCCACCATCTACATGCCGATCGACGCTTCCAACATGACGGGGTCGGGCTCCTGCGGGCTGCCCGCGCCATACCGCAAATGCCGCATTGTCGGCGCTGACGGGAAAGACGTCGCTCCCGGCACGGTCGGCGAGCTATGGGTCAGCGGCCGCGGCATATTGAAAGGCTATTACAACAAGCCTGACGCCACGCAGAGCGCGTTCGTGGGCGAATGGTTTCGCACCGGCGATTTGTTCCGCCAGGATGCAAACGGTTACTTCTATATTGAAGGCCGCATCAAGGATTCGATACGCAGGAGCGGCGAAAACATTTCGGCGCGCGAAATCGAGTCAGTGGCCTCCGGCATATCCGGCGTACTCGAAACCGCGGCGGTCGGCGTGCCGGACGAAAAGCGCGGCGAGGAGGTCAAACTGTACGTAGTGCTGCAGCCCGGCTTTTCGAGCGAGCAGGTCACGCCTTCGAAGGTCATCGCGTACTGCGAAGACAAACTGGCCGCGTTCAAACTGCCGCGCTATATCGAGTACATGGACGAATTCCCGCATACGACGTCCGGCAAGATCGCCAAGCACCAACTGGACAGCACGGCGGAAAAGCGCCGGCGCAAAATTTTTGACCGCACCGCCAACGCCTGGTGCTGATACTAGAAGCTGGCTCAAAAATAGTCTCCCTCCCCTTCAAGGGGAGGGTCGGGGTGGGGATGGGTGAAATTGATTTGACCCACCCCCATCCTAGCCTTCCCCCTGAAGGGGAAGGAATATTTTTTTGGTTCGACGGCTACTTGACGGTTTTTTGAGATGACTTCTAGTCAGGGGAATAAATGTTATCGAAAGACATCGGCATTATCGGCTACGGCAGCGCCGCTTACGACAAAAAGCCGAAACAGACCATCTTCGGCTACCTGGGCGAAGCGGCGCGTAACGCCATCAAAAGCGCCGGCATCAGCAAGGACGAACTGAACGGCCTGTCGGTGGACGCCACCAATCTCGGCTCGGACACTGCCGTGACCACCGCCGAATATTTCGGGTTGAGCATTTCGTGGGCGTATAAATCGACTGCGGCGGGCGCGGGCCCGCTGATGTCGATCGCCAACGCAGTGCGCGCGGTAGACCAGGGACTCGCCGACTACGTGCTGTGCTTCGGTGGCGGCGCGCAGGACGTCGCGATATTCAAGCAGAGAATCGCGCAGTACACTTTTGCGGTGTCCGATTATCTCGCGCCCCACGGTTCCGGCGGACCGCCGGGACTGCACGGCATCATCCAGCGCAAACACATGGAGCTTTACGGCACCACGCGCGAGCAACTCGGACGCATCGCCGTCGACGAACGCGCAAACGCGCGTCTGAACGACGCCGCGCTGCTGCGCGGGCCGATGACGCTCGACGATTATCTCAACGCTAAAATGGTCGCCGACCCGCTGCGCCTCTACGACTGCGTGATGCCGTGCTCGGGCGCCGAAGCATTGATCATCGGCCCGCTCGACCGCGTGCCGCGCGGCAAGGGCGTGCGCCTTTTGAGCCAGCGCGAACGGCACAATCACCCGGTCGGCGGTGCGCGGCGGCTGGGAAATGTTCCGCGACTCGCTGTTCGACGAAGCGGGTTACGGACACAAGGACATGGATTTCATGAACTGCTACGACGATTTTCCGATCATGGCCGCGATCCAGATCGAAGACCTCGGCTTTTGCAAGAAAGGCGAGATCGGCCATTTCCTCGAAACCAACCGCATGACGCACGACGGCAGCTTTCCGCTCAACACCG
Organism: Betaproteobacteria bacterium; assembly: GCA_021414185.1. Lineage (GTDB taxonomy): Bacteria > Pseudomonadota > Gammaproteobacteria > Burkholderiales > SG8-41 > PALSA-1004. The sequence continues at coordinate 1,364 of JAIOOZ010000427.1, read as the reverse complement.
GCGGCGGACAGTTGTCGACCGGACAGGCGGGCGGTTCGGCCGGCCTGCTCGGCATGGTGGAAGCCACGCGCCAGCTGCGCGGCGAAGGCGGCGCGCGGCAGGTGAAGGGCGCGGCGCGCGGCATCATTTCCGGCTTCGGCATGATTTCCTACGGCCACGGGCTTGCTGCCGCCGCCATCATCGTCGAACAGGCATAGCGCGCCTGACATGACAGATTCCGATGGCACTATCTTAACGTTTCCTTCGCCGTGCGACGCGCACGGGCAAGGACTTCAATCTCCACCCTTCTTCGCTTAATTCCAACTCTCAACGCGGAGGACGCTGTGGCCGCAGAGGTTCGCAGAGGAAAGCTTATAATCCATTGTGATTCAGTCACGGCATTTTTACTCTGCGCTCCTCCGCGTCCTCTGCGTCCTCCGCGTTGAGCGGTTGATCTTCTTAAGGTGCCATTGATGACAGATTCCGCTTATCCCCAACCGACGCTGACTTCGACCAACGCGCCGCTGATCGAAGGCTGGCGCCGCGGCGAACTCATGCTGCAGCACTGCAACGCGTGCCATGCGGTTATTTTCTTTCCGCGCCATATGTGCCCGACTTGCTGGTCGGTCGATATCGCATGGAAACGCAGCAGCGGGCGCGGCAAAATCGTTTCCTACAGCCACGTCTACAGCCATGTCACGCCGCCCTTTTCTGCGGAAGCGCCAACCATCCTCGCCGAGATCGTCCTCGACGATGGCGGCGCAATGCTGGCGCGCGTCATCAGCAGCGAGCCTGCGGCCATCGCCAGCAATATGCGCGTCGAACTGCTGCCCATGCCGGAAGCGGCGCAGTATCCGTTGCCGACGTTCCGTCCCGCCAAATAGCAATCGACCTTAGGAAACAGCCATGCAGCTTCGCTTAAATAAGTTTTTCACGGCAATTCTCGCGTTGGTGCTTTGCTGCGCGGTTCCAGCCCTCGCCGATGACCTGACCGTGGGATTGAGTTCGCCGATTACGTCGCTCGACCCCCACTTCGCCAACAACTCACCGAACAAAGCGGTCGCGCGGCATTTCTTCCAGGCGCTGTTGCAGTTCGACGAAAAACTCGAAGTGGCGCCGGCGCTGGCGACCGCGTGGCGGCGGGTTGGCGACACCACCTGGGAATTTCAGCTGCGCCCGAATGTACAGTTTTCGGACGGCTCGCCATTCACTTCGAACGACGTCGTCGCATCGTTCGAGCGCGCGCCCAATGTGCCGAACTCGCCGGCGTCGCTCGCGCTCTTCACGCGCTCGATCAAGCAGGTGAGCGTCATCGATCCGCTCAAGGTCAGGATAGAAACGAAATACCCGGACCCGCTGCTGCCGATGATGATGCCGGAAATCCT
>JAIOOZ010000423.1 GCA_021414185.1 Betaproteobacteria bacterium | reverse complement strand
ACCAGCCTCCTCAATCCCGATTTTGCGGCGCTCGCGCGCGCCTATGGCCTGCACGGTGAAATCGTCGAGAAGACCGCCGACTTCGAAGCCGCGTTCGAGCGTGCCTGGAACGCCAAGACCGCTGCGCTGCTGGAATTGCGCATCGACCAGGATGCCATCTCGCCGCGCACGACCCTGTCGGCGATTCGCGCTGAAGCACTTAAAAATCAGGAAAGGGGCTAGGCGAGAGACGAGAGGCGAAAAACCAGATCGACTCTCCTTTCCCTACCGACTATCGTCTCTCCTTCTCCGTCTTTCTTCGCCCCATCATGCTCCGCTATATCAACGAAAAAGAAGTCGCGCAAATCCTGACGATGCCGAAGACCGTCGAGCTCGTCGAAGCGGCGCTGAAAGCGCGCGCGGAAGGCCGCGCGATCGACGTGCCGCGCATGCGGGCGCGCTCGCCGGCCGGTACCCAGCACATCCTGCAGGCCGCGGCGCCCGATCTGAAAATGATCGGCTACAAGATTTATTACTCGAATCCGGGCAAAGGCTCGCGTTACCACGTCCACCTCATCGATACCGACAGCGGCAATCTCGTCGCGATGATAGAAGCGAGCCATCTTGGCATGGTGCGCACCGGCGCTGCGAGCGGTGTTGCAACGCGTTACATGGCGCGCGCGGACGCCGCGACGGTCGGCATGATAGGCGCGGGCAAGCAGGCCGTCGGCCAGCTCGAAGCCGTCTGTGCGGTACGCAAGATAACGTCCGCCAAAGTTTATAGCCGCAAATCCGAGAAAGCGCGGGATTTCTGCGACAAGATGAGCGCCAAACTGGGCATCAAAATGGAAGCAGTGACGAGCGCCCCCGAAGCGGTGCACGGCGTCGACATCGTCAACGTCATCACCAAGGCGTCTTCGCCGGTGCTGCTTGGCGAATGGCTGGAACCGGGCCAGCACATCAACGCCGCGGGCTCCAACGCGCTCACGCGCCGCGAGCTGGACGAAGCCGCGATCAAGCGTTGCGCGCGCGTCGTCGTCGATTCGCGCGGCACGGCACGCAACGAATGCGGCGACTTGCTGCCGCTGATCGAAAGCGGCAGGCTCGACTGGGATGCTCTGCCCGAGCTCGGCGAGCTGATCGCCGGACATATTGCGGGGCGCAAGGCGCGCGACGAGATCACGCTCTATGAATCCCATGGCATGGGCATCCAGGACATATACACCGGCCACTACATTCTCGGCATTGCGCGCGCACAAGGCATAGGCATCGACCTGCCGATAGGCGAGTGACACGCGATGCTGCTGAAGTTCCTCGTCCGCGACGCCGCGCGAACACTTGCCAATCTTGCCAGCGGCAACCCGCTCGACCTGCCGCACGCCGAGCGCCGCAACGGCACCTGGAACCACGACGACCTTGCATGGCTGGCGGCAAAAGTGCGTGACGTGCCGGGCGATTTCGCCGCGATCGGCGTGTTTCGCGGCGCCGCCTTTCGCAAGGTCGCCGATCTGGCAGCGAACCAGGGCAGATACGCGCACGCTTTCGACAGTTTCACCGGCGTGGCCGAAACCCCGCCTGCCGGCGGCACGCAACGTCCCGTGGACATGTTGACCATCGACGGCCCCGACGAATTCGTGCGGCTCATGGCCAAAGCCGGCATCACGCGCGAACTGTATGAAGTGTGGCCGGGCGCTGTGCCCGACTGCTTCGCCAACGTGCCGGAGTCTCTGCGCTTTGCCTTCGCCATGCTCGACGTGGATGACTACCAGCCGGCGGCCGACGCGTTGCGCTGGCTGCCGCCGCGCATCAGCGACGGCGGCATACTCGCGCTCGACGACTATTCACCGCACGCCGGTTCGATGGCAACGAAGTCGATCAAAGAGTTTCTTGCCACAGATCACGGTTTCGAAAAAATCGCCGCTTTCAATCAGCAACTGATACTGTGCAAGCTTCCTTCAGCCACTCAATCTTAGCCACAGAGGACATTCTTTTTAATACCCCCTTGCGGGGTACAGAGGACACAGAGAAAAGACAAAGCTTAAGCTTTATCGAATCTAATCATTGGATTTTGCTTTTTCTCTGTGAACTCTGTGCCCTCTGTGGCAAAGTTTTAGTTTTTTAATCTTTTCAGGGTTTAACTCATGGACACCACTTCAGGAAAAATCGGTTTCATCGGCATAGGTGCGATGGGCACGCCGATGGCGACCAATCTCGCCAAGGCCGGCTACAAGCTGGTCATCTACGACGCCGATGCCAGGCGCACGCAGGCGCTAGCGGCGACGCGCGAAATCGAAGTGGCCGACAGCCTCGCAGCGCTGGGCGCCATGTGCGGCACCGTCATCACGATGCTGCCCGACGGCAAAATCGTGCGCAAAGTCGTCTGCGGCGAAAACGACAATTTCAAAGACTGCGTCGCGTCCACCCTCAAGCCCGGCGCGCTCATCATTGACATGAGTTCGTCGTCCCCGGTCGGCACGCGTGAAATGGGCGCAGTGCTTGAAAAGCGCGGCATCAAGCTCATCGACGCACCGGTGTCGAACGGCGTCAAGGGCGCGACCGCCGCCACACTCGCAATCATGGTCGGCGGCGACGCCGCGCAGTTCGAGAAGAACAAAGCGGTATTCGAGAAGATCGGCAACCAGATTTTTCACGCGGGGCCGCTCGGCTCGGGCCACGCGATAAAAGCACTCAACAACTACGTGTCGGCAGCGGGCCTGCTGGCCGCCTGCGAAGCGGTCGTCGCCGGCCAGCGTTTCGGACTGGACGCCGGCGTCATCGTCGATATTCTCAACGCTTCCAGCGGCATGAATAACACCACGAAGAACAAATTCAAGCAACACATGCTGTCGGGCACCTATGGCGCGGGCTTCTTTACCGGCCTGATGGCGAAGGACGTGCGCACCGCGCTGGAAGTCATCGAAACCACCAAAACATCGAGCCTGCTCGCCAAACCGTGCACCGACGTCTGGAACCAGATGGAAAAAGACCTCGGGTTCAATTCCGATCACACGGAAATGTACCGCTACGTCGACAAGCTCCCGCGCTGAGCCGCCAGTGCATACGCGTCTTCGACAAGCTTAAGCGTCTGCAGGTTATCCTCGGGCGACGTCTCGAACGGCTCGCCGGACAGCAATTTTTCCACGAAGTGCGCAATCCCGGCGTCGAAGCACGCCTGATACGCCGCTTTCATATCGACCGCGATGCGTTCGACGGTGGCGCCGCGCAATTCAATTCCCGTTTCGTCGAATATCACGCTCGCGTGCTTGCCGATGATTTCAATGCGGTCGGACACTGCGGTGCCGAAACCGGGCGCGACGAAACTGCCCGCCACCACTACCGGTGCGCCAGCTGGCGTCTCGAGCATCAGCGTAGCCAGGGTTTCGCCCGGCATGTCGGGCTCGGTATGGAGCGTGCGCGCCGCCACCATCGACAGCGGCCCTAACAGGAAACGCAGCACGTCGAGTTGATGTATCAGCGTCTCGGCGATCATCAGGCGTGGCTCCGTCGCCATGAAAGGCGCGCGTTCGACCGCGGGGCGGCGACCCTGCGCGTCCTTGATGTAGCCCGAGCGATGCATGGTCAGCACGCACTGGCGCACCGGCCCGACGCGGTCTTCATCGATCCAGCGGCGAATGGCACGGAAGTGCGGTGCGAAACGCCGGTTCTCGTTCACCATCAGGCGTACGCGCGCCGCCACCGCTGCCACCAGTGCTTCCGCCTCAGCCAGCGTGGTCGCCAGCGGCTTCTGGCACAGCACATGAACACCGTGTGCGGCGGCGAGTTGCGCAAGTTCGAAATGGGTCTCACGCCACGTAGCGATGTCCACGGCGTCGAGCTTTTCGCCCGTGAACATCGCCGCCGCATCGGAATACGCGGCGGGAATCTCGAATGCTTCGGCACGCGCGCGGGCGCGCGCCTTGTCGACGTCGCACACCGCAACCACGGTGGCGCCTGCGGCCTTGCGCCACGCGGCGAGATGATTCTGCGATATGTCGCCGGCGCCGATCAGACCGATGCGCAGCTTAGTGCCCGCGTTGCCCTGCATCTAAGCGTGCCTAAGAACCCGTTTCGAATATACGACACCGACAAGCAACCGCCGATGAACGCCGATTAACGCCGATAAAAATTTCAGATCCGGCCTCCGGCCAACCCCAAGTATGGTGGACTTATCTGCGTTCATCGGCGTTCATCGGCGGTTCCAAGGTTTTTCAAGACTGCCTTTAAAACTAGTCGGCGACGATGCCGGCCGTGTGAGCGACCTTTGTATACTTCGCCACCTCGACCTTGATCAGGGCGGCGAACTCTTCCATCGTGTTACCCACCACATCTGCGCCCAGCCCCGCCATGCGCTCCTTGATGTCCGGCAGCGCCAGCGCCTTGATCATTTCCTGATTGAGCTTGACCACGATGTCGCGCGGCGTCTTCGCCTGGATCACGGCGCCGTACCAGGTGCTCATCTGGTAGCCGGGCACGCCGGATTCGGCAATGGTCGGCACGTCGGGCAAAGCGCCTACGCGCTTGTCCATGGTCACGGCAATCGCGCGCACGCGGCCCGACTGGATGTGCGGCATGATGGGCGGCGCGGTGTTGAAAGCGAGCATGACCTGTCCGCCGACGAGATCGACCGCCAGCGGCGCGCCGCCTTTATACGGAATCGGCAGCATATCGGTCTTGGTCATCATCTTGAACATCTCGCCGGCGAAATGCTCGGGGCTGCCGACGCCGGAGGTCGCGTAGGAAAGCGCGCCGGGCTTGGACTTCGCCAGCGCGATCAGTTCCTTCACCGTCTTCACCGGCAATGATGGGTGCAGGCATAGCACGTTGGGCACATTGGTGACGACCGTAATCGGCGTGAAATCGCGCTCGATGTCGTAGCCAAGGTTCTTGTAGACCGGCTTGCTCATGATGTGCGCAACCGACATGAACAATATGGTGTAGCCGTCGGCCGGCGCGTCGGCTGCGAGTTTCGCAGCGATGTTAGCGTTGGCGCCCGGGCGGTTCTCGATCACGAACTGCTGTTTCAGTGAATCGGTCAATTTCGCGCCAATCGCGCGCGCCATGATATCGGTGCCGCCGCCGGGCGCGTAGCCGACCAGTATGCGCACCGGCTTGCTGGGGTACGCTTGTGACAACACCGGCGCGGACATGCCCGCGAGCAGCAATACCGCCATCAGGCGCAGGGTAACCATCATGGACTCCTCCGTAATATTTTTGCCGGCAATTAAGAATACCGCTGCGTAACCTACGTTGGCGCATACGAGTATGTCAAGCAAAACGCCAACAACGAATATAATTACAGCTACATCCATCAACGGAATCACATCCCATGACAGTGCCTATCGCGGGTCCGCACCCGCACCCTACCCCGCCCGTTTTGACTTCGCCGCGCGGCGCGTGCGATTGCCACGCCCATATATTCGGACCTTCAGCGCGTTTTCCCTATACCGAGGGCCGCGGCTACACGCCGCCCGACGCTCCCGTCGAAAAATTCCTCGCGCTGCTCGACACCATGGGATTCGACCGCGGCGTGGTCGTTCAGGGCAACGCCCACGGCTACGACAACCGCGCGATACTCGATGCGGTCGAGCGCAACCCAGAGCGCCTGCGCGGTGTTGCCATCACCGAGGCCGTCAGCGCGGACGAACTGCGGCGCTGGCACCGCATGGGCATACGCGCGCTGCGCTTTCACATTTTTTACGGCGACCAGAAACCCGGCTACAAACGCGGCGTCGGGCTCGACGAATTCGCCAAGATGCGTACTACGATGCTGGAACTCGGCTGGCACATGCAGGCGTGGTGCGATTGGCGCGCCCTGCCCGACCTCGCCCCAACACTGCGCGGCATCGGACGCGGCATGCCCATCGTCATCGACCACATGCTCAACATCGATGCGACGCGCGGCGTCGGCGATCCGTGTTTCCAGATGCTGCTGACTCTGCTCGGCGAAGGCGCGGTCTGGGTCAAATTGTCGGGCGCATATCGCGTATCGAAAAACTTTCCCGACTATCCAGACGCACGGCCGCTGCATGAAGCGCTCGTGCGCACCAATCCGGAACAACTGATCTGGGGCACCGACTGGCCACATCCGCAGGTTGACGCCGCCATCATGCCCAACGACGGCCATTTGCTGGACCTGTTCAACGCGTGGACACCGGACGCTGCAACGCGCACGCAAATTCTGGTGAAAAATCCCGAGCGCCTCTACGGGTTTCCGCCCATCGCTGTCAAATGATCCGCACTGAATTGTCCGGCCACTTACGGCGGCCGGTGCAAGCACGCGCGCAACAGGTAAAATAGCGCCCTATGAAAAATCCACGCATAGCATTAATCCACGCGACCCCGGTCGCCATCGACCCCATCTGCAGCACGTTCAAGCGCCTGTGGCCGCAGGCCCAGGTCACCAATCTCCTGGAAGACTCGCTGGCCCCCGATCTTGCAGCAGCCGGGAAACTCGAACAATCCATGATCGACCGTTTCTGCACGCTCGCGAAGTACGTCGAATCGTGCGGCGCCGATGCAATTCTGTTTACCTGCTCCGCTTTCGGCGCGGCCATTGAAGTGGCGCGCACCGCGGTGAAAATCCCGGTGCTCAAACCCAACGAAGCGATGATGGAAGAAGCCATTGCGACCGGCCCGCGCATTGCGCTACTCGCCACTTTCGAGCCGAGCCTGCCGTCGATGAAAGCCGAGCTCGAACAACTCGCTGCCGAGCGCAACGCGAAACTCGAGATCGTCGTCAAAGCGGTGCCGGCAGCGCTCAAGGCATTGCAGGCCGGGGACGATAAGGGACATGACAACCAAATCGCTTCCGCAGCGGCAGAAATCGGCGACTGCGATGCGCTGCTGCTGTGCCAGTTTTCAATGGCGAGCGCCGCCGAGCGCATCCCTTCACGCCGCGGCCGCAGCGTGTTCACCAGCCCCTATTCAGCAGTCGCGAGACTGAAGCAGTTGCTGCATGCATAAAAAAATATAAATAATCAAAAAAGTACCGAGGAGAAAACCATGCAGATCCCATCGAAATTTGCAGCGGCGTTTGCCCTGTCGGCACTTGCCGCCGGCGCGGCAGCACAGCAGTACCCGAGCAAGCCCGTGCGTTTCGTCGTGCCGTTCGTCGCCGGTGGCCCCACCGACATTCAGGGCCGCATGCTCGGCGAAAAACTCGGCCAGCGGCTCGGCCAGCAATTCATCATCGACAACCGCGGCGGCGCCAACGGCAACATCGGACTTGAACTCACTGCCAAAGCCCCGCCCGATGGCTATACCATCGTAATCGCGACCGTCGGCACGTGGGCGGTGAACCCCAGCCTCTATAAAAGCATGCCGTTCGACCCGGTGAAGGATTTCGCACCGATCATGCAGGTCTCGTCCTCGCCCGGCGTGCTGGTGGTGCATCCGTCGGTGCCGGTCAAAAACGTGAAAGAACTCATCGCACTCGCCAAGTCGAAGCCCGGCAAGCTCGATTACGGCTCGTCGGGCGTCGGCGGCTTTGGCCATATCTCGGGCGCATTGTTCTGCCTGATGACCAAGACCGAGATGGTGCACATCCCCTACAAGAGCTCGGCGCCGTCGTTGACCGACCTCATCGCGGGTCAGATCCAGGTGCTGTTCAACAATGCGATCTCGACCGTGCCCTTCATCAAGTCCGGCCAGACGCGTGCGCTCGCGGTGACCAGCCTGAAACGCATGCAGGCATTGCCCGATCTGCCGAGCCTGGATGAGACCGGCATCAAGGGTTATGACAATTCGTCGTGGTCGGCGGTCGCCGCCCCCGCCGGCACGCCGAAGGAAATTATCGCCAAGCTCAATAGTGAGTTGAACCAGATATTGAAACTGCCCGACGTACAGGAAAAAAATGCTTCGTTCGGGGCCGACCCTGTCGGCGGCACGCCGGAACAGTATGGTGAATATCTGAAATCCGAAATCGCGAAGTTCGCGCGCGTCGTGAAGGAAGCAAAAATCAGCGCGCAGTAGTAAATCGGCGTCCGGCGCATCGCCGGAACCGAACACCGGGAGGAGATGCGCATGCACACCATCGTTTGCAGGTCGCTGTCGAAACTGCGCGGTTTCGCGCTGTTCGTTTTAATTGCAGCCTTGCCCGCAGCGCACGCTGCGCAGCCCGCCAAAAAAGCTCCGCCCCCGCCCAAGATGGGCCCGGTGACCATCGCGCAGCAGGGTTATTTCTTCGTCGCGGGCAAATACGGCAGCAGCAAGGACGGCCAGGTCATGTCCGGCCAGATGTTCGTGCAGTTCCAGGTCCCGCAGCAGCGCAAGCACCGCTACCCCGTCGTGATGTGGCACGGCGGCGGCCAGACCGGTACCAATTTTCTGGCGACTCCCGACGGCCGTCCGGGCTGGGCCGACTACTTTCTGCGCGCAGGGTATGCCGTGTATGTAGTCGATCAACCGGGACGCGCACGCTCCGGCTATTTCACCGAAGCCTATGGCCCGACGCGCAAGCCCAACGCGAATGCGATGTCGGAACGTTTCACCGCACCCGAACTCTCCAAACTCTACCCGCAAGCGGGCATGCATACGCAATGGCCCGGTAAAGGCGTGGCCGGCGATCCAGTGTTCGACCAGTTCTTCGCATCGCAGGTCGAAGACATGTCGAACCTGGTGGCGCTCGAAGACCTGAACCGTAGCGCCGGCATCGCCCTGCTCGATAAAATCGGTCCCGCGATACTGCTCACGCACTCGCAATCCGGCCCCTTCGGCGGGGAAATCGCCGACAGCCGTCCGCAACTCGTCAAAGGCGTCGTCGCCATCGAGCCCAATGGCCCGCCGTTTTATGAAACCAGCGTGATCGGCGCGCCAGACTGGTTCAAGGACGCTAACCTTGGCCGCGCCTGGGGCATTACCCGCCTGCCCCTTGCCTACGATCCGCCCGCATCCGAACCCAAAGACCTGCAGATGGTGCGCCAGCCGCAAGCCGACGGCCCCGGGCTCGTGCGCTGCTGGGTGCAGGACTCGCCCGCCCACCAATTGGTCAACCTCAAACGCGTACCGATACTGATCGTCGTCAGCGAAGCCTCATACCACGCGCCCTACGATCATTGCACGTCGAAGTATCTCGCAGACGCCGGCGTCAAACACACCTTCCAGCGCCTGCCTGCAGCCGGCATCCACGGCAACGGGCATATGATGATGCTGGAGAAGAACAATCTGCAGATTGCGGCGTTGCTCAAGACTTGGGTTGAGAAGAATATACGCTGAGCGTATCGGTTGAATTGCTGGTGATGCGGGACGATTGGATGACAATTAAATTGTCATCCAATATGTCAACTAAATCGGCAACTAAAATTTCAACCAATATACGTTGGGCGTCCTAATCATGAACATTTGGGGCATTCCTGAGTGGCTCGAGCGTGAAGTGCGCGCGCGCGATAGGACATGCATCTATTGCGGCGTTGAAATGATTGAAAAGGTCTCTGCGGGTGGTTCGCGAAAGGCCGCGGCAACTTGGGAACACATCATCAATGACGCACGCATCGTCACGCGCGAGAATATTGCGCGCTGTTGCGCCGGGTGTAACTCAAGTAAAGGGCAAAAAAGTCTCTCTATCTGGATTCACTCGGCTTATTGCAAGAAGCACGGGATCACAACGGATTCCGTGGCCGAGGTTGTAAGGCAAGCACTGCGGAGAGCTGCGTTAGAGGAAGCCCAACCCTGCGTTGCAAGGGGCGAGCAAAATGCGGCGCGCCATTGACCGCGAACGTTAATCTTCCACATCAAAGCCTCCGCATCCCCTCTTCCCCTAGCGGGTTCGCCGACTCAAAACGCACGCCGTAGTTTTCCTCGACGAAAGCCGTCATCGTGTCCCGCCGCAGGGGCGAGATTTCCGCATCGCCGTCATTGTGCAGAAGCATGAAAATCGCTTCTGAAATCATCCACACCAGGCCGCCAAATACTGCCAGAGCTATCAGTGGTTGATACATTGTGACCCCCTCGGTCTACGGCGAAACTTATCGCCATGGCATAAGAGTAAGGGCCATGCCTTGCGGGGCGTTAAGAACCACGCCACGCGGAATGAGTGACATTTTCACATTTGGGCAGGGAACAGCTGCCTTAGGACTCCTTCCCCCTTGATGGGGGAAGGCCGGGATGGGGGTGAAAACATCGCGTGCCAGGCAAATTCTCACCCCCACCCTAGCCCTCCCCCGTCAAGGGGGAGGGAACTGTTTTTCGACACCTCGGTAGGCTACTGCGCCAAGTCCTTCATCACCGCATACAGCTGGTTTTGCGCCTCGAACCCGATACCGGGGCGGTCCGAGAGCTTGAGAAACCCGTTTTCAACCTTGGCATCGTCGGCAAACCCGGCAAAAACGCCGAAAACATCGGGATAGGCTTCGCAGCCGCCCAGGCCGAAGCCGCCGACGATGGCGAGCGTCATCTGGTTGCCGCCGTGCGGGAAGATGGAATGGCGCTGCCACTTGTGGCGTTTGAGCATTCCCAGCGTGCGCGAGAACTGCACGATGCCGTAAGACTGCGGCACGTCGATCTGGATGATGTCGCGGTCGGGCCGCATGCCGCCGAAGCGCACGAGGTTTTCGATGTCCTGAGTGGAAAATAAATTCTCACCGGTGCCGATCGGCGAGTCGTAAACGGACGCGACATCGGCGAGCAGCGCATAGTCGAGCGGATCGGTCGGTTCTTCGAACCAGCGCAACTTGAACGGCTTTAGCGCCAGTGCATACGCCAGCGCGCGCGAACGGTTGAATCCGGCATTGGCATCGACCGCAAGGCGATCGCTGGAGCCGACGATCTTGATGCCTGCTTCGACACGTTTTACGTCTTCGGGTATGTCCATGCCGCCGACCTTGATCTTCATGGTCGTATAGCCTTCGTCGAGGCGCATGCGGATTTCGTCTTGCAATTCCTTGATGCCCTTGCCTGGCGCATACCAGCCGCCACCCACATAGCAAGGCACCTTGTCAGGCACTTTTCCATCGTTGTACTTGTCCGCGAGCACCGCATGCAGCGGTTTATCGGCGATCTTGGCGACGGCGTCCCAGCACGCAACTTCGATGGTGCCTATCGCCACCGAGCGCTCGGTATGGCCGCCCGGCTTTTCGCGCTGCATCATGCAGGCGAGGATTTTTTCGGGATCGAGATTATCACCAGCCGCGTTGACCAAAGACTCCGGCGGCGCTTTCATGATGCGCGGAATGAGGCGGTCGCGCATCTGCGCACCGCAGGCGTAGCGTCCGGTCGAATTGAACGCGAAGCCCGTGACCGGCTTGCCGCCGCGCATCACGTCGGTGGTCACCGCGACGACCGATGTCGTCATTTCGCTGAAATCGAATACCGCGTTGCGTATGGTCGAATTGATCGGTACTGCTACTTCTTTTATCGCTACGATGCGCACTATTCGATGCTCTCCTTAGCTTCTAAAAACCGGCAATGAGCAATGTGTGATGGGGAATGGGCGATACTCCTTACCCATTGCCCCTCGCTCATCACCCATCGCCGCAACAACTATTCCACCTTGATCCCCGCGTCCTTGACGACTTTCGTCCACTTCGTAACTTCGCTTTTGATCTGCGCGGTGAAATCGGCGGGCGAACTGGCGACGATATCGAAACCCAAAGCGATCACGCGTTCCTTCACGTCGGGCTGCGCCAGTATCTTGGCGATTTCGCTGTGCAGCCTTTGCACTACCGCTTTCGGCGTGCCGGCAGGAACCAGCATGCCTTGCAGCGTATCGCTTTCCTGCCCGGTGAAGCCTGCCTCCGCCATCGTCTGCACATCGGGCAGCGCAGCGGAGCGCTGCGCGCTCGTAACAGCCAGCGCACGCAACCGACCGCCCAGAATGTGCGGCGTGGTCGGAGGCATCGCGGTGCAGCCCAGCGGCACTTGATTCCCAATGACCGCGGTGACTGCCGGACCCGCGCCTGCATATGGCACCGTCGTGACATCGAGCTTCGCCGATACCTTCAGCAAGCTCGCGCCGAGGTCAGGCGTAGTGCCTATGCCCGGCGTCGCGAAGCTGTACTTTTTCGGATTGGCCTGAATCAGCTTGATCAGTTCCTGCATCGACTTCGCGGGAACGGACGGATGCGCGGTATATACGTTCGGCGACGCCGCCATATTGGAAACCGGCACGAAGCTCTTGAACGGATCGTAGGGAATCTTGGCGTAAAGCCCCGGATTCACGACAAAGCTCGAACTCACGACCACGATCGTGTATCCGTCCGGCGTCGCATTCGCCGCCATGCCCATGCCGATATTGCCGCCGGCGCCGGCGCGATTGTCTATCACCACCTGCTGGCCCATGCTCTCGGAGAGCTTGATCGCAACGATGCGCGCAATCACGTCGGTCGGGCCACCGGGCGCGAAGGGCACGATCATGCGCACCGACTTGGTCGGATATTGCGGCTCGGCTGCGTTGGCCGACGCTGCCACGAGTGCTGCGATGGCCAAACCCGCTGCATGTTTTTTAGTTGTTCTCATTCGCTTCTCCTCAAAAGACTCAATCGACAATCCTCGATCCTCAATCCTGCTCTTACTGCTCCACCTTCAGCTTCGCATCCTTGATCACCTGCGCCCAACGCACGATTTCCGCTTTGACAAAATCGCTGGCCTGCTCGGGCGTGCTCGCCATCGGTTCGAAACCCGAAGCACGCATCCTCTCTTTGACATCCGCTGCCTCCGCGGCCTTGACCCACTCCGCATTGAGCCGCATGACTATATCGCGCGGCGTGCCGGTGGGCACCGCTATAACGTACCAGGTCGTCACTTCATAATTCGCGATGCCCGCTTCCTTTGCCGTCGGCACATCCGGCAAATAGGGCAAGCGTTCCGCCGCCAACACGGCAAGCGGCCTTACCCGACCCGCCTTGATATGCGGCAACGTCGGCGGCACGCCGATCACGACCATGTCCACATGGCCGCCCATCATGCCGACCATGGCTTCGTTTGACCCTTTATACGGCACGTGGACGATATTGAGCCCGGCCAGGCTCTTGAAGAGTTCGCTGCCCAGATGATTGGACGTGCCCAGCCCACCCGAGCCGAAATTGAGCTTGCCGGGCTTGGCCTTCGCGAGCTGCACGAGTTCCTTGAGAGTTTTTGCCGGCACCGAAGGGTGGACCAGCAGCACATTGGGAATCTGCGCGATCATGGAGACCGGTATGAAATCTCTGACCGGGTCGTAGCCAAGCTTGGCGTACAGACTGGGGCTGATGGAGAGCGACGGCGATGCCAGCACGAACGAGTATCCGTCGGCCGCCTGCTTCGCCGCGTACTCCGTGCCAACGTTGCCGCCCGCGCCGGGGCGGTTTTCCGGCACGACTGGCTGGCCAAGCTGGGCTGCGAGCTTCTGCCCGATGATGCGGCCGAGAATGTCGGTCGGACCGCCAGCGGGAAACGGCAGAATGAAGCGCACCGGTTTCACCGGGTAAGTCTGCGCATGCGCGGGCAATGCCAGCGCTGCGGCGACGGTACACGCGCCGGCCATCAGCTTGATTTTCATATGCTCCTCCGCTCGGTTTCGGTCGCCTCCGGCAGGCGTGGCAATTCTTGTTAGCTCGGAAAGCGCTGATTCAGTTCTGCAACCTGCCCCGCAGTCAAAAATCGCGTCGGCCGACCCTGCAACAATAGCATCAGTTGCGCGGTCTGTTCGAGTTCTTCGATGGCGTTGACCGCCGCGGTAAGCGAAGTCCCCGCGACCACCGGCCCGTGGTTAGCGAGCAGCACAGCATGATGTTTGCCTGCGAGCTTGCGCACCGCATCGGCGAGCGATTGGTCGCCCGGCGGATAGTACGGAACGAGCGCCAGCTTGCCGACCTGCATGATCGCGTACGCAGTGATTGGCGGGAATACATCGCCGGCGTCGATCTCGGCAAGGCACGACACCGCTACCGCGTGCAATGAATGCAGATGCACAACCGCCGTGCTTTTCGCGCGCTCCTGATACATGGCGAGATGCAGGAATGCTTCTTTCGAAGGCGGATCGCCGTTGATCAGCTTGCCGTTACCGTCGAGCTTGGAGATTTTCGCGGGATCAAGGCGGCCGAGGCAGGAATTGGTCGGCGTCAGCAGCCAGTTGCCATCGGCCAGCTTGACGCTGATATTGCCCGCGCTGCCGTGCGCGAGACCGCGGTCGTAGAGCGACTTGCCCAGTTCGGCTATTTCTTCGCGCAGGAGATTTTCAGTCATTTCTTACACCTTAAATCAAAAGCATCGGCCACAGAGGACACAGAGAACACAGAGAACTTCAAAAGAAAATCTAGAAACGTCTTTGTTTTGCGCTTTCCTCTGTGTTCTCTGTGCCCTCTGTGGCTAGTTTTTTAAAAGCCTTCAGAAAAAAATCGTCACCGCCAAAATTCCCCGACTTCAGCGCTAGTGCTATCGGCTTGTCACCGACGCTCGCAGTCCACGGCACACCCGGATCGATTTCAGGGCCGACGCGCAGTCCGCTTATGCCCAGCGCCGTAACGACCGCACCCGAAGTCTCACCGCCGGCGACTACCAGCCGCCGCGCGCCGCGCGCGACCAGGTCTTTGGCAATTTCGCTCAATGCCTGCTCGACCATGGTGCCGGCGCGTTCGCGGCCGACCGCGGCCTGCACTGCTTCGATCTGCTGCGGCGCTGCGGTGGAGTATATCAATACAGGTTTATCGCCCAGTCGCGTCTGCGCCCACGCCAGCGCCTG
>JAIOOZ010000058.1 GCA_021414185.1 Betaproteobacteria bacterium | reverse complement strand
GGCCTGCCGCCAGGGCATAACCGGCATCGAGCAATTGTGCGAGCCGATGGAGGAGCTGTTCGATTCGCGCAAGCTGATGCTGGCGAGTTACCTGGTCGGCGCGATACGCGTGCGCAATCTCCTCGGTGTGCAGGCCGTGCTGCCGTGGGCGCTGCGCGGCGCCGACATCATGCAGTCCGGGCGCGCGCGCGGCGAAGCTTATTTCCGTCTCGAAAGCGAAGAGAGCCTGTCGGTGCTGCTCGATCATCTGCCGGGTTACCGCATGAACGAGCGCAACCGGCTGCTCACCCTGCTGCTCAACATCTGGTACGAACGGCCATTCGAGCTGAAAGAAAGCACGTGGTCGCCTGACAAAGGCCGGCCGTTCGTCGAGACCGATGGCCGCAACTTGTTCGTGCCCGCGGTGATGCCGGATCGCGACGAAGCGATACTCGCCGTCCTGCATGCGGCGGGGCACCAGTCGTTCGGCACTTTTGACCGCGCGGCGCTGGTGCAGATATTCAGCGAGGTTGGTGCGGAGCTGCCGAAGTCCGGCCAGGTCGCGTGGGCGCCGCTGTTCGCGCGTTACGGCGACGACGTGCCGCGCTTTCAATTGCTGTTCGACATCTGCGAAGACCTGCGCGTGGATTATCGCGTGCAGCAGAAGGTGCCGAATTACCTGGCGCGCCTGCATGCCACCGGCGTTTCGCACCGGTTGCGTCCGCCCGAAGCGCTGCCCTACTACGATCTTGCGCTTGCCACCGTGGCAGGCGCACTCTCGGTTTTGCGCGGCGAACCGTCTACGCTGGATGCAAGGCTGCTGCCGTTACTGGAGCCGGCGGCGACCATCGCCGATGCATTCCGCATTGCCAATGAATGGTACCGGGAAACGGAATTGGCACCGGTAACCGATACCGAGATTTACCAGGGCGCGTACCTGCCGGGCCGCGCGCCCAACGCGTCGCGTTCCGCGCATGCGCAGACCGAGCAGGACCAGCCGCAGCAGACGCAGGCGGGCGCCGACGGCGAAAAGCAGGAGAGCGACGACGGCGAGCAGGGCGAGAACGAGCAGGATCAGAACGCCGAAAGCGGCGGCGAGCAGACCGGCGAGCGCGAAAAGATGGTCGCCAGCGACGGCAAGAGCGCCGGGTCGAGCAAGATGTCGCTGCAGCGCACGGCAACGCAGGAGCAGGGCGGCGGGTCGAGCGACAAGGGCAAGCCTTACCCGGAGTGGGATTACCGCGAAGGCCGCTACAAGCGCAACTGGAGCTGGGTGCAGGAGAAGCCGCTGGCGGAATCGAACCTGGCGGAAGCGAACCGGCTCATGACGCAGTACGCGCTTGCGTTAAAGCGCCTGAAAAAAGCGATCCAGGCGCAAAAGCCGACGCGCATGGCGCCGCGGGTGCGCCAGTTCGACGGCGATGACATCGATTTGAACGCGGTAGTGGGCTATGTCGCCGAACAGCGCGCGGGCATGTCGCCGCAGCCGGCCATTTACCGCCGGCGCGAAATCAAGCAGCGCGATGTATCGGTGACTTTGCTCGCCGATATGTCGACTTCGATCATGCAGCATCTCCCCGAAGGCGGCGGACGGCTCGTTGACCGCATCCGTGCCGGCGTGCTGCTGTTCGCGGAGAGCATGGAGGAAGTCGGCGACGCGTATTCGATTGCCGGCTTTTGCTCAAAGTACCGCGACAACGTCAGTTACTACACGATCAAGGGTTTTGACGAGCCGTTGACCACGCAGGTCAAAAGCGTGATTGGCGGCATGTCGGGGCGGCTCGCCACGCGCATGGGTGCGGCAATCCGCCACGCGACCGCGCGCTTCAACGGCGTCGAGAGCCGGCGCCGCCTGCTGTTGATCCTGTCCGACGGCCGGCCCGAGGATTATGACGACGGCGGTGACCGGCGTTATCTGCACGAAGACACGCGCATGGCGGTGAAGGAGGCGATGGCTGCCGGCGTGCACCCGTTCTGCATTACGGTGGACACCATGGCGAACCAGTATCTGCCGCAGATCTTCGGCCGCGGCCATTACCTGGTGCTCGACCACATCAACAGCCTGCCCAACAAACTGCCGGAAATCTACCTGCGCCTTCGGCGTTAGAGCAGATTCCAAGCGTCGGTAGTATTCATGCCTGTTCCCGCCTGGATGGTTTCTTCCAGGGGGCGAATTGTTCTCCACAATTTCCGAATTGATCCCAGGACAGTGGCATTCTTAATCATGAATGATGGGAACTGAGGTTGTCAGACGCCCGATGCTCAAATGGAGGCGACGCGCTTTTGCGCGGTCGCCCCGGATCCGGATTTGGGCTTCACCGCAACTTTAGCGATAAGAGGAATACCGCTAAGAATGCAAGACCACCAAGAAATAAGCCTATGCCATATGGTGGTAACGCGTCGCCCTTGACCAAATGGCGTCGCGGATTATCTTTGACATAGACAATTTCAGCGGATCCACCCTGAATTAGTTTCTCGATAACTTCCTTGGGCAGGAAAAGTTGGGTGATGAACTCATTGCCATTCGCACTCAGAATCTTGACATCAAATACTGCTCGGAGTTTCCCCTCATATTCTGAATAATTTCGGGGTATTTCCTGGTGTTTGCCGGCTGCTTTGATTGTGGCAGATACACCGTGTGACAATTGCCAGCGGTCACTGATATTCAAAATGTTTCCCAAAAAGCAGGCGAGAGCGCCGACCAGTAGAAATATCCGGAAAAGCCACTTCCGAAATAATCCTCCGCCTGGATGAACGCCTTCAATATCTATGTCCACCGCGATTTCTCCGATTTTGAGGCCCAACTGTAATTTGGGGCGACAGGTTTGCTGGATAACATCGCCGCTTGTCCGTATAACAAAGTAACCGCTGTCACAAAATAATTTCTTGGCATCATATGCTTACCGAGTTTTGCCAGGGAAGGCTGCGTACTAAATTACCAGAAAAAGCAGCAGTTTTTCTGGCTAGCCTGGGAACGCCCCGGACAGCATGGCCACTGCTAGTCGACATGCACGCATCAGCTCGTCAGAACGGCGCGCGGGTCGGTAATCCTGCCGGCGACGGCGGAAGCGGCGACGGTGGCCGGACTGCCGAGATACAGTTGCGCATCTTTCGCGCCGAAGCGCCCGGCATTGTTGTTAGCCGCCGTTGAAATCGATACTTCTCCCGAGTGCAGCGGACCGACTACTGCGTCGTTGCACGGACCGCAGCCGGCCGGCAGCAGGACGGCACCCGCTTCGAGAAAAATGCCGAGCAGTCCATCGCTGGCCAGCCGCTTGGTCGACTGTTCGGAACCGGGAGCCAGAAACATGCGCACGTTGGGGGCGAGACGTTTGTTCTTCAGCACGGATGCGGCGATGGCGAAATCTTCGTACATCCCCGAGCCGCAAGAGCCGATGAATGCATGATCGACGGGCTGCCCGGCGATGCCGGAAATATTGACTGCGCGATGCACGCCGCCCGGTAAAGCGATCTGTGGTTCCAGTTTGCTGATATCCAGCGTGGCTTCTTTTTCGTATTGCGCGTCGGCGTCCGCATAGACCGGCGTGAATGCGCGCTGCGCGCGCTCCCGCGCAAACGCGAGTATGCGTTCGGACGGCGGGAAGAACACGCCGTAGGCGCGCATTTCTGTCGGCGAGCTGCACAATGCTGCGCGCGCAGGCAGATCGAACTGGTCAAGATCGCCCGCGTATTCGAGCACGCGATAGTCGAGCTCGAAATCGAGTGCGCCTTCATGCAGCAGGCGCGCGATGTAAAAACCGAGGTCGCGGCCGTAGACGCCGGGTGCGAGTTTGCCTGTGAGGGTCAGCCGCACCGATTTCGGCACCGTGACCCAGTTGGTGCCGGTGGCGAGCACGCGGCTGATTTCCATGCCCATGCGAAAGCCGAACGCGCCGATCGCGCCGGCGTTGGTGGCGTGGCGGTCGTTGTCGAAATAAAACATGCCGGGCAGCAGCATGCCGGATTCCATCGGGAAAATATGGCCGTGGCCGCCGCGGCCGACGTCGAAAAAGTTTTTGACGCCCCAGGCTTTGGCGGCATTGCGATTGTAGGCCCCCATCTCGGCGGCACGCGCGCTGCCGTAGATGACTTCGTGATCGGTCACCATCACGACTTTGTCTGGGGCGGCGAGGCGGTCGATGCCGATGGCGTCGAGTTCGCGCTTGGCGCCGCGCACCACGCCGTCATGCACCATGATGAAGTCGGGGTCCGGCTGCACTACATCGCCGGCGCGTACCGACTGCACAGAGCTCGTACGCGCGAGGACTTTTTCGACTGCGGTTAAACCCATGAACTTTCTGTAACCTTTTGAATCTTAAAGTCGAGAGTAGTCAGCGTGAGTGCCGGTGTCAAGCCAGTGGACAGTAGCAGGTCAAACGGGCACACTGGGCTCGACGTGAACATAACCTGATGTATTCGTTGGATACTTGACGATGATGCGGGCACGGTTTCCCAACATTCTGTTGATAGTCGCCGTGTTTGCCGTGGCGGGCGCCGCTTGCGCCGCCGACCGCACCGATTTCACCCATTTCGCCAAATCGCGCTATGTGCACTGCGCGTTCTACAAGGGTTATGAAACCGATGCGGCGACCGGCGGCCCCATCATGGTCGAAGGCAAGGCCGATTCGCTGGTGCATTTCCAGAATATCGACATCAAGAATGCGAAGGCACGCGCGATTTATACCCGCATGTCGGGTTCGCACCAGGTGACCGTGATACAGACGGACAAGGCGATACATTTCATCGAAAACGTCGCCGGCATGTACATGATGACGAGCGTGCATTCCTGCCTCGAGTTCGACGAAAAGCGCGGCGCCTGCATCCAGTACGGCGCGGTCAATTCGCGGGTGTTCGACACCACCGTGCTTTCCGAGCCCGACAAGGTGTACGAGAAAATCAAGGATCGGGCCGACCCCGGGTTCTGCGATTACAGCTTTATCGGCATCCAGGAAGCGGCGACCGGCAACCGTTAGCCGGGCCCAGCTGCGAGACAGTTCCGCAGGGAAAATACTGCGGTTGCCGCAAAACCAATTTCCCTCTGCATACGTCTGCGGCATCGCCCGACCTGCGGTCAAAGCCGCACGATGAGCGGCGTGCGCCGGGCGCGGGGAATGTCTTACAATCTGCGGCTACTGTCAGTGAGTGGAGCGATGATGTTAAGAAAATTCGTGTTGTTGGCGGCGTTGCTGGCGTGCGGTGCGGCGTTGGCCGATGAGGCGAGCGTCAGAAAGCTCGTCGAAGCCAAGCTCGGCAACAAGGTGCAGAGCGTGACCAGGACCCCGTATGGCGGTCTTTACGAGGTATACGTCGACAAGAACCTGCATTACACCGACGAAAAAGTCAGCTTCATCATCTATGGGGTGTTGATCGATACCAAGACCGACTCCAACATCACCGAGCAGCGCATACGCAAACTGACGGCGCTTAATGTCGCCCAATTGCCGCCGCTGAGTCAGGCGATCAAGCGCGTCAAAGGCGATGGCAAACGCGTGCTGCGCGTGTTTTCGGATCCGCAATGTCCGTTCTGCAAGAAGCTCGAAGTCGAACTCGAGCGCATCAATAACGTGACGATCTACATCTATCCGTATCCGATCGAGGCCAAGTTTCCAGGTTCAACCGGCATCGCGAAATCGATCTGGTGTTCGAGCGACAAGGGCAAGGCATGGGAAGACTGGATGTTGCGGGCGTTGCGGCCCTCGGGCCGGACGGATTGCGCGAATCCGATTGAGCAAATCGACGCGGTCGCCACCAAGCTCAATATCGACACCACACCCACGCTGGTCTTTGCCGACGGCGGAATAATCAGGCAGTACGTCGGGGCAAACGATATCGAGCGTTTCCTTAAAGACACGCCCACGAAATAACGCCGCTTGCCCTCGGCA
>JAIOOZ010000422.1 GCA_021414185.1 Betaproteobacteria bacterium | reverse complement strand
AACAAACCCATACGCCTGATCGTCGGCTTCGCGCCCGGCGGCGGCACCGACATACTTGCGCGTGCACTCGGCCAGCCGCTCGGCGAATCGCTCGGTCAGCAGATCACGATAGACAATCGCGCCGGCGCGGGTGGCATCATCGCGACCGAACTCGGTGCGAAGGCTGCGCCTGACGGTTACACGTTTCTGGTCGGTAGCTCGGCAGGGTTTGCGATCAATCCGAACCTGATGGCGAAGCTGCCGTACGATCCGGTTAAAGACTTCACGCCGGTCGGCATGTTCGCGACTCTGTCGTACGCAGTCGACGTGCATCCGTCGCTGCCAGCCAAGGCGTTGAAAGATTTGCTCGCGCTGGCGCGCGCCAAACCGGGTGCTATCAACTATGGATCGGCGGGCCAGGGCTCGTCTACGCATCTCGCGATCGAGCAGTTCGCGCAAATGGGCGGCATCAGGATGACGCACGTGCCCTATAAGGGAAATACGCCGGCGATGACTGCGCTGATGAGCGGCGAAGTCGCATTGGTATTCGATCCGGTGCTGACTTCGGCGCCGATGGTCAAAAGCGGACGCATACGCGCGCTGGCGGTGACCACACTGCAGCGTTCCTCGTTATTGCCTGAAGTGCCGACAGTTTCGGAGGCCGGTCTTAAAGGCTATGAAGCGGGCAATTGGTTTGGTGTATTCGCGCCGGCCGGCACTCCGCGCGAAATCGTCGAGCGTGTGAACGCCGCGATCAACCGCGCGATGACGCGGCCCGAAATGAAAGACAAGCTCGTCAGCCAGGGTGCCGATGCGCTGACCGGCACGCCGGCGGACCTCGCTGCGTTAGTGCAGCGCGAACTCGCCAAGTTTGCCAAAATCATCAAGGATGCCGGCGTGCGCGTCGAGTAACAAAGAAGTAGAAAAAATGCTCCCTCGCCCCGCGTTAGTGGGGAGAGGGCCGGGGTGAGGGGAAGCGGTGCAGGTGGAGAGGGGCCTTCGGGACGATTAGATGGAAAAGCAACACCGCAATGTATTAGTGCTGTCGGCCACGCAGTCGACCCTGCAAATCACCGGCGTCACCATGATCGCGGTCACCGGACTTGCCGGTTACGCGCTCGCCGACAACAAGTCGTTCGCCACCGTGCCGTTGACCTGCTATGTGTTCGGGTCGGCGATTACGACCATACCCGCGTCTCTGCTAATGAAGGCCATAGGCCGGCGTGCCGGATTCCAGACCGGGACTTCGCTCGGCATGCTGGGTGCCGCAATCTGCAGTCTTGCCATGTATTTCGCCAGCTTTTATATGCTGTGCGCCGGCATGATGGTGATGGGCATGTATACGGCATTCGGCAAGTACTACCGGTTCGCCGCTGCCGACGCCGCCAGCGATTCTTTCAGGGCGAAAGCGATTTCGTTCACGCTTGCCGGCGGCATTCTGGGCGGCATCATCGGCCCCGAAATGGCGAAACGCAGCAAGGACCTGTTCGCCGATCATGTCTACATGGGATCGTACCTGTCGCTGATATTCGTGTGCATGCTGGCCACTCTGATACTCACACGGCTCGATATTCCACAACTCTCGGAGGAGGACCGCAAGGACTCCGGGCGGCCGTTGGGCGTGATCATGCGCCAGCCGGTGTTCGTGGTTGCGGTGCTCGCATCGATGCTCTCGTACGGCATCATGAATCTGATGATGACGTCGACGCCGCTCGCTATGCGCGCCCACGAGCATCCGTTCAACGACGCCGCGTTCGTGCTCGAGTGGCACATCATCGGCATGTACGGCCCGTCTTTTTTCACCGGCTCGCTGGTTTACCGCTACGGCACGCTGAACGTGATACTTGCGGGAGTCGTGCTGCTGTTCGTCTGTATAGGCGCGGCGCTGGCCGGCACTGAACTCATCAACTTCTGGACGGCGATGTTTCTGCTCGGGGTAGGCTGGAACTTCATGTACGTGGGCGGTTCGGCGCTGCTCACCGAGTGTTATACGCCGGCAGAACGCGCCAAGACGCAGGCCGCGAACGATTTTCTGATTTTCCTGACGATGGCGATTTCTTCGATGTCGTCGGGCCTGCTGCTCAACAAAAGCGGCTGGCATGCGGTCAACCTGGGTTCGATTCCTTTCCTCTTGCTGGCGACCGCCACCACGCTGTGGCTAATGTGGAAGCGGCGCACGTCGCCTAAGCAGGATCCTTCTCACCATGTTGATGCAAAATAACCTGTCACTCCCGCGCAGGCGGGAACGACGGAAGATTTGCTGGCTGTTTGCGGTACCACTTTGGCTGGCCTGCACCGCTGCGTTCGCGCAGTCCGCGTCGCGCGGCAGCGAGGAAAGTTTTCCCGGCAGGCCGGTGCGCTTCCTGATTCCATTCGCCGCGGCGGGCAGCAACGACGTTGTCGCACGCATCCTCGCGCACAAACTGACCGAACGCTGGAAGCAGCAGGTGGTCGCAGACAATCGCGCCGGCGCCAACGGCATTATCGGCATCGACATGGTGGCCAAGGCGCCGGCCGACGGCTACACGCTGTTGATTGCATCAACGACCTACACGATGAATTCCAGCCTCTATAAATTGCCGTTCGATCCCGTCAAGGACCTCGCGCCGGTGTCGCTGATCGCCGAAGGGCCTTTGATGCTGTGCTCGCATCCCGGCTTTGCGCCGCGCAACGTGGTCGAACTTATCGCGCTGGCCAAAGCGAAACCGGGACAGTTGCAGTACGCGTCCTCCGGGCTCGGCGGCATTGCCCATCTGGCGGGCGTGCTGTTTGAGCGGACGGCCGGCGTTTCGCTGCTGCACGTTCCGTACAAGGGCTCGGGCGCTGGCGTGATCGACGTGGTGAGCGGACAACTGCCTTTGATCTTCAGCAGCGTGAGCCCGGTGTTGCCGTTCGTGAAAAACGGCCGCTTGCGCGTGCTGGGCATGGGCGGGCTCAAGCGTTCGAGTTTCCTGCCGGAGACGCCGACCATCGCCGAGGCCGGCGTGCCGGGTTACGAAAGCAATATGTGGTGGGGCATCATGGTACCTGGCCGCACGCCCAAAGCGACCATACAAAGACTCAACCGCGATATCCGCCAGGCGATCGACGCGCGCGACGTGCAGGAGCGTTTCGCCAACCTCGGCATGGAG
>JAIOOZ010000057.1 GCA_021414185.1 Betaproteobacteria bacterium | reverse complement strand
AAGATTCATGACCAAACAACTGGCGGGCAAAATCGCCATCGTCACCGGCGCGGGCAACGGCATAGGCGCGGCCACAGCGCGGCGCTTTGCGCAGGAAGGCGCGCAAGTGGTATGCGCGGACTTAGACGCGGAATCGGCGCGCGCAGTGTGCGCGGAAATTATTGCAGCGGGCGGCAGCGCGGCTTCCTGCGGCGCCGACGTCAGGAAGGCCGAGGACGTCGATGCCATGATCGCATTTACGCTGCGCGAGTTCGGGCCGCCCAATATCGCCATCAACAATGCGGGCAAGGGCGCGCAAAAACATTTTCTGGAAACCCCGCTTGCCATGCTGCACGAGATGCTGGACACCAATGTGGTCGGCACCTTTTTGTGCGCGCAGGCGGCGGCGCGCGAAATGGTCAAGATCGGCGGCGGCGCCATCGTGAATTTTTCTTCGCACTCGGGGCTGCTCGGCAGCAGCGGGCGCGCTGCGTATGCGGCATCCAAGGGCGGCATCATTGCGATGACGCGCGTGATGGCCGTCGACCTCGCGGCCCACAACATCCGGGTGAACGCGATCGCGCCCGGTCCCATCGACGTGCCGCGCAGCCGCAAGCAGCACACCGGCGAGCGCCGCGAATCATGGCAACGCGCGGTGCCGCTGTCGCGCTACGGCCAGCCGGAAGAAGTGGCGGGCGCCGCGTTGTTCCTGGCGTCGGATGACGCCAGCTACGTGAATGGTCAGACGATAGCGGTCGACGGCGGGTTTACCGCCGCCGGCCTGCGCGTGAAGGACCTGACAGTACTTTAATTGCTCGCGGTCATGCCCGACGCCTGCACGATGCGGGCGTTGGTGGCGATTTCCTTTTTCAGGAAGGCCATGAAATCGTCGGGTGTGCTGGCGATGACCGTCGCGCCTTCGTTGACCAGCCGCTCCCTGAGTTCAGGCAAAGCCAGGATACGCGCGATTTCCGCGTGCAGCTTGGTGATCGAGCTTCTGGGCGTGCCGCCCGTCACCAGCAGGCCGTACCAGTTGGTCATCGCGTAGCCGGGCACGCCCGCTTCCGCGATCGACGGTATTTCGGGCAGCGCGGAGAAGCGCTGCTCGCTGGTCACTGCGAGCGCACGCAGCCGCCCGCCGCGGATGTGCGGCACTGCCTGCAATGCGTTCATGAAATAAACCGGGATCTGTCCGGCGATGACGTCGATGGCGGCGGGGCCGGCGCCCTTGTACGGGATGTGCAGCATTTTCGTGCCGGTCATGTATTTGAAGAGTTCGGTCGCCAGATGCGGCGGCGAGCCATTGCCCGAGCTGCCGTAGTTCACGGAATCGGGATGCGTTTTGAGAAACGCGATCAATTCCCTGATCGAGCGTGGCGGAAACGACGGGTGCAGCGAAACCACCAGCGGGCTTGCCGCCAGTTGCGTGACGGGCGCGAGGTCCTTCAGCGTATCGAACGGCAGATTCTTGTAGATGCTCGGGTTTACGGCAAAGCCGCTCGGCACGATGAGCAGCGTCTGGCCGTCCGGCGGTGACTTGGCTGCGGCTGCCGCGCCTATCGTGCCGTTTGCGCCGCCGCGATTGTCGACCACCACCGGCACCGCCCACGCTTCGTTGAGTTTTTGCGCAAGCGCGCGGCCGAGGATGTCGGTGCCGCCGCCGGGCGGAAACGGAATGACCATGCGCATCGGGCCGGATGGATAAGTCTGAGCGCAGGCAGTGGCGACAATCAGCAGCGTGCCGATGAATCCTGCAAGAGTGCAGCGCAGCGCTGAAAAAGAAAAAGCACGCGGCATTGCTGCCGCGTGCTTTCTGGTTTGACACTTCATATTTTTATTTTTTGTCCTGCTCCCCACGCCTCACTCCCCCCTATTCTTTAATTCATGCGTTCATACACGGCGGCGATGCCCTGGCCGCCGCCTATGCACATCGTGACCAGCGCGTATTTGCCGCCTATGCGCTGCAGTTCGTAAAGCGCCTTGATGGTGATGAGCGCGCCGGTCGCGCCGATCGGATGGCCGAGCCCCACCGCGCCGCCGTTCGGATTGGTCTTCTTCGAGTCGAACTGCAGATCGCAGGCCACGGCCATCGCCTGCACAGCGAACGCTTCGTTGGCTTCGATCACGTCCATGTCGCTCACTTTGAGCCCTGCCTTGTCGAGCGCTATCTTGCTTGCGGGCACCGGGCCTATGCCCATGATCTTGGGATCGACGCCGGCGAATCCGTACGACACCAGCCGTGCCATCGGTTTGAGGCCCCGTTTTTCCGCGGCGGACTTTTCCATCAGCACTACCGCCGCTGCGCCGTCATTGATGCCGGAAGCGTTGCCTGCGGTGACGGAGCCGTCCTTCTTGAACACCGCGCGTAGTTTCGCCATGCCTTCCACCGTTGCGTCGGCGCGCGGATGCTCGTCCTTGTCGAACAGCGTCGTGCCTTTGCGCGTCTTCAGTTCGACCGGCATGATCTGGTCTTTGAAGTAGCCTTTTTCGATGGCGTTGATCGCGCGGCGATGGCTTTCGACCGCGAACTCGTCCTGCTGCTCGCGCGTGATTTTCCATTGCGACGCGATGTTTTCAGCGGTAATGCCCATGTGCACGGTGTCGAAAGGATCGGTCAGCGCGCCCACCATCATGTCGACTACGTTGCCGTCGCTCATGCGCTGGCCCCAGCGCAGGGTCGGCATCAGGTAGCCGCCGCGGCTCATCGATTCGACGCCGGCGCCGACCGCGATATCGGCGTCGCCCAGCTTGATCATTTGCGCCGCGCTGATGATCGCCTGCAGGCCGCTGCCGCACAGGCGGTTGACGGTCAGCGCGGTCGTTTCCTGAGGCAGCCCGGCTTTGAGGCAGGCGACGCGCGACACGTACATGTCTTTCGCTTCGGTGTGTATGACATTGCCCAGCACCATGGTGCCGACTTCCTTGGGATCGACCTTGGCGCGTTTCACCGCTTCGCGCACGATCTGCCCCGCGAGTTCCGTGGGCGCGAGGTCTTTCAGCGCACCGCCGTAATCGCCGATCGCCGTGCGGGCGCCGCTCAATACGACAACTTCACGTTCGTTGCTCATGGTGCTCTCCTTGAACCGTTGATTTTGAGGGTGGTAGCCCGTGTGGCCGGGCTATTTGGGAAGCGGGGGCAGTCAGTTTACGCCTGCATAAAAGGAGTGTCGAGAATTGTGATTAAATCCAGCGCTGTGCGCCGGTTTAATTCTGCGCGTTGGAACGGACAACCGCGCTGCCGTTCAACGCGCATCGCATGGCATGCGGTGGGGCTGGCGGGGCCGCACCACGTATGTTTTTACGCTGGACTCAGCGATTCAGTGGCGCATCGCCTGCTCTGGTGCGCCGTCGAATACCGCAGCGGCCGCACCGCCGTCGAAGCAGTAGCGCTGGTTGCAGAACTCGCAATTGACTTCGACTTCCCCGCGTTCGGCGATGATGCCCGCGACCTCTTCGCGTCCGAGCATGTGCAGCATGGCGGTCACTTTTTCGCGCGAACACGAGCAGCGGAAATCGACCTGCCGCGGTTCGAAGATGCGGATGTCTTCCGCGGAATACAGCCGCCGCAGCAGTTCGCGTGCGTCGTGGGCCGCAAGTTCCGGCGCCGTGAGGGATGCCGCGAGCGTGGTCGCGCGCTGCCATGCATCGATGTCGGCGCTTTCCGCTCCCGGCAGTTTTTGCAGCAGCAGCCCCGCCGCGCAATCGTCGCGCGCCGTCAGCCACAGGCGCGTTTCGATCTGCTCGGAGCGCAGCATGTATTGCTCGAGCGCCGCGGCGATGGTCGCGCCCGCGAGTTCGACCACGCCCTGGTAACCGGGCCGGCCTTGTCCGGGATCGAGCGTGATGGCGAACTTGCCGTCGCCGACGAGATCGGCGAGGGTGCCGCTCAATGGGACCTGCGACCATTTCGCGGTCGCGCGCATGTGATGATCGCTCGTGCACTCGACCACCAGCAGCTTGACCGGTCCGCGGCCCTGAATCTGCATGATCAGCGTGCCGCCGAATTTGAGCGTCGCGGTAAGCAGCGCGGCTGCGGCCATCATTTCGCCCAGCAGCGCGCGCACCGCGGGCGGGTAGTCGTGGCGCTCGAGCACCGCGCGCCAGGTGGATGCGAGATGCACGATCTCGCCGCGCACCGGCGCGTGCTCGAACAGGAA
>JAIOOZ010000421.1 GCA_021414185.1 Betaproteobacteria bacterium | reverse complement strand
GCATCGCGAAGTAAAGTTCAGGCCAAAAGCAAAGCGAGCCACAGAGGGCACAGAGGTCACAGAGGAAAAGCATACTCGAACGGTAAAACCGATTCCGTTTTTTTGTATTTCTCTGTGTTCTCTGTGCCCTCTGTGGCAAATGCTTTAGCCTGCTTTGGATTTTTGAAACGACTTCTTATATAGTGCCCGCACGTTGTCCACAATCAGACAGAGAGCAAAATGAAAATTACCCACATCAAATCGCAGATCGTCAAGCTCCCCGGCGACGAGCCGCTGGCCGACGGACCGGCGACGCCCGGTTCCACCCGCGACTTTGTCACGCTCACCATCGGCACCGATGAGGGTGTTGAAGGCATAGGCTTCAGCTTTTTCGGCGGCGCGCTGACCGGCGCGCTGAAAACGGCGATCGACGCGCTGGCTGGGCTGACAGTGGGCGAGGATCCTTTAAAGATAGAAGCAATCGTCGCGAAGCTGCGCGGTGCCGCGGGGCAAAGCGGTCCCGGCGGCATATTCACGCTGGCGCTGGCGGCGATCGACATCGCGTTGTGGGACATCAAGGGCAAGGTCTTCAATCTGCCGCTCTCCCGTCTGCTCGGCGGCTTCCGCGAGAAAGTGCCGACCTACGCCAGCGGCGCGCTGATGCGGTATTTTTCGCTCGACACCGTGGTGAAGGCGGGACCGAAGCTCGTCGCGAAAGGTTTTCGCCAGATGAAGACCCAGATGGCCCTGCCCGGCGACGGCAACCCGGAGCGTGAAGTAGAGCGCATGCGTCTGCTACGCGAAGCGATCGGTCCGGACATCGACCTCATGTGCGACATCAACCAGCGCTGGGACGTGCGGCAGGCGATCTCGATCGGCTCGCGCGTCGAAGAATACAATCTGTTCTGGCTTGAAGACGTCACCACGCACGACGACTACGCGGGGCTTGCGCGCGTTGCCGAAGCGCTGGCCACGCCGGTCGCCGGCGGCGAATACGTGTATGGCATCGCGCCGTTCCGCCACATGCTCGAAGCGCGTTCGGTAGACATTGTGATGATCGACGTGCTGCGTTCGGGCGGCATCACCGGCTGGATGAAAATCGCCGGCATGGCCGAAGCCTTCAACGTGCCGGTGGTCAACCACCTGTGCCCGGAACTCTCGGTTCACCTGGTGGCCGCCATTCCGCACGGCCTCACCGTCGAATACATGCCGTGGTCGGGCCGCATGTTCGAAGAAGTGCCGCAACCGGTGAAGGGCGAACTGACCGTGCCGTCGAAACCGGGACATGGCCTCAAGTTCGACCAGGCCGCGTTGAAGCGTTACGGTGTTGCCTGATTATGATTTCACGCGTTCGCAGCGCAATCGCGGTTGCCTCGAACTGAGGGCGGTCAGGGTAAGATAGCGTTTCTGCGCATCGGGAGGGGCTTGTTGATAGTTGCCGCCGATCAGGGTGTGAGTAAACCGCGGGCTGACGCCAGCCGCCGGCATGCCATTTTGAACGCCCTGCGCGCAACGGCCGCGCTCTGCCTGCTCGCGTTGCCCATGCAGGGCTTCAATGCCGTTTCGAATTCGCTTTCCCCGCTCAACAACCTGCCGCGCTTTGCGCTCGTCATCGGCAACAGCCGCTACGGCGAAGCGCCGCTCAAGAACCCGGGCAACGATGCCAATGCCATCGCCGAGCAACTGCAGCGCATGGGTTTCGCCGTCACGCTCAAACTCGACGCCACGCGCCAGGAAATGATCGATACGATACGGTCGTTCGGCAGCAACCTCGGCAAGCAGAAGGCGGTCGGGCTGTTTTATTTCGCCGGCCACGGCGCGCAGCTCGCGTGGCGCAATTACCTGATTCCGGTCGATGCCCAGATCGAGAGCATCGGCGAAATGCGCACCAAGGCGGTCGACCTCGGCACGTTGCTCGACGGTCTCACCAAGGCGGGCAATCCGATGAACGTGGTCATTCTCGATGCGTGCCGCGACAACCCTTTCGGCAAAGCGCGCGTAGAGCAGAAAGGCCTGAGCCAGATCGACGCGCCACCCGGCACTTTGCTCGCGTACGCGACTTCGCCGGGCAACGTGGCGGCGGACGGGGCGGGGTCGAACGGCCTTTACACCGAGTACCTGCTGAAGGAACTGCAGACGCGGGAAGCGAAGATCGAAGACATATTCAAACGCGTGCGCCTGAACGTGCGGCGCGAGTCCGGCGGCCAGCAGATCCCGTGGGAGAGCACTTCGCTCGAAGAGGATTTTTATTTTCAGCCCCCCACGCAGTTCAAGAAGCTGACCCTTGAGGAAGCCGAAAAGCAGTTCGAGGAGGAACTGCGCATCTGGGACCGCATCAAGGCCTCGAAAGATCCGCTGAAACAGATCAAGCTGGCCGAAGAGCGCAGAGTGGCCGAAGAAAAACGGCTCGCCGAAGAAAAAAGGCTGGCGGAGGAAAAGCGCGTAGCGCAGGAGAAAAGGCTGGCTGAAGAAAGACGCCTGGCCGAGGAAAAACGCCTCGCTGACGAGAAGAGGCTGGCCAAGCTCGCCGAGGACAAGCGCATCGCCGAACAAAAACGCATGGTCGAAGAGAGGCGTATCGCCGAAGAGCAACGCGTCGCGCAGGAGAAAAAACTCGCCGAGGAGCGGCGGCTGGCGGACGAGCGCAGGCTGGCGGAGGAAAAGCGCCTCGCGCAGGAAAGGCTGGCCGCGCAGCAGGCGGAAGAAAAGCGGGCGAAGGAGCAGCAGCTTGCATCCGCCGCGGCCGCGGCGCGCGCCGCGGAAGCGGCGAAAGCCGCAAAAACCGGCGCATCCGAAACCACCGAAACCGCCGAAACCATTGAATCGTTCAAGCCGGTGCAAGTCGCGACGATCGCGCCGGGATCGGTGAACCCCTACAGCCGCGGCACCGGCCGGGCGGACGCGAATTTCCGCATCGGGGATCGCTATGTCTATCGCATCGTCGATACGCTGACAGGCCTTGAGAACGGGAAACGCAATCAACGCGTGACCGCCGTGACCGATTCGGAGGTGATATTCAACAACGGCAATATCATCCGCGACCCGCTGGGCAACACGATCAAGCCTCCCAACGGCAACGTGCTCTCCGGGCAGCAGTTCTTCGTGCCGGAATACAGCATCGGCAAGAAGTGGACGACGCGCTACCGGTTCACCCGGCCGAACGGGGAGAAGAGGGACGTCGAAGTCGATTTCAAGGTGGTCGCGAAGGAGGCGATTACCGTGCCGGCTGGAACATTCGATGCTTACAAGGTCGAGGGTGCGGGATTTAACTACACTACTGGCGATCGTCTGAC
Organism: Betaproteobacteria bacterium; assembly: GCA_021414185.1. Lineage (GTDB taxonomy): Bacteria > Pseudomonadota > Gammaproteobacteria > Burkholderiales > SG8-41 > PALSA-1004. The sequence continues at coordinate 1,004 of JAIOOZ010000421.1, read as the reverse complement.
GTACGTATACTGGATCGCGCCCGATCAGGTGAGACGGCCGATCGTGTACCAGGAGATAGTGCGGGCGCAGGGCGGCAGGTACCTGACGACGAACCGGGATGAACTGGTGGCTTACCGCCAGTCGAAATAGCCAAAAGCTATTTCAATATCCCCTCGCCCCGCAAGCGGGACGATTTCAAGGAATAATTGTAGGAATAATTGGGACAGACCACGGTTTTGTTACACGAAGGCATGATTTAAACCGTGGCATTACTCTTTATTACTTCTAAACGGCACGCCCTCCCGCCCTCCCGCCCTCACGCCCTCACGCCCTCACGCTCTCGCGATCTCACGCTCTCACGCCCTCACGGCTTCTAATCAGGCTTCAACCCCACCTGCTGCGCAACCTTGCCCCAGGTGTCCATTTCCCGTTTCACGAACGCGGAGAACTCCGCCGGCGTATTGCCGACGGGGATGGCGCCTTGCACGGAAAGTTTTTCGCTCATGTCGGGCAGGTTGATGATGCGCGCGATTTCTTTGCTCAGTTTGGCGAGCACGTCGGGCGGCATTTTGCCGGGGGCGAACACGCCGTACCATTCCTAGGTGTCGAAACCCGGCAGGCCCGATTCGGCGAACGTCGGAGTGTCGGGCAATCCCGGCGAGCGCTTCGCTGCGGTGGTCGCGATGGCTTTCAGTCGCTTGCTGTTGATGTGCGGCAGCACGCCCGGCGGGCCGCTGATCAGGAACTGGATCTGACCGCCGATCAAGTCCGCAATAGCCGGCGCGCCGCCTTTGTACGGGATGTGCGTCATGTTGATGCCGGCGGTGATCTTCAGCATTTCCATCGACAGGTGGCCGGACGTGAGCGGGCCCGGCGAGCCGTAGTTGAGCGTGCCGGGCTTCGCCTTTGCAAGCGCAATGACTTCTTTCAGGTTGTTCGCGGGAACGCCGGGAAACATGGTCATCACGCCGGGCACCATCACCATCAGCGAGACCGGCGTCAAATCGCGCAGCGTGTCGTAGGG
>JAIOOZ010000056.1 GCA_021414185.1 Betaproteobacteria bacterium | reverse complement strand
TACGGCGTGATCGGCGCCATGATGGCGCTGCACCACCGCAACGTGAACGGCGGGCGCGGGCAGGTGGTGGACGTGGCCTTGTATGAAGCGGTCTTCAGCATGATGGAAAGCCTGGTGCCGGAATTCGACGTGCTGGGTTTTATCCGCGAGCGCGCCGGCAACGCGCTGCCGGGAATCGTGCCGTCGAACACTTACCCGACGCGCGATGGCAAGTTCGTCATCGTCGGTGCCAACAACGATGCAATCTTTAAACGCATGATGACGGCAATCGGGCGTCCCGATCTTGCCGAAGATGCGACGCTGGCCACCAACGCCGGACGCGTGCCGCGCACCGCGGAACTCGACGGCGCGATTTCCGACTGGACACGCCGGCACGATCTCGATCATGTGCTCGCCGCGCTCGAACAGGCGCAAGTGCCGTCCGGCAAGGTGTTCGACGTCGCCGATATCGTGAAAGACGCCCACTACATTGCGCGCGGTATGCTGGAGCAACACCAACTGCCGGACGGCAAACCGGTCAAGTTGCCCGGCATCGTGCCCAAATTGTCGGCGACGCCGGGGGCGACGGCGTGGATAGGTCCCAAGCTGGGTGAACACAATGTGGAAGTCTTGACCGCACTCGGTTACGATACCGCGAGTCAACGTGAGTTTAAAGAACGCGGCGTGATATGAAAGCGACCGCATCAGCAGTTCAATCGATGCTTCAGGGGAGAGCAGTCATGAAATTCACAATCCGGGCAATTACACTGGCAACCGCAATGGCCTTGTCGAACGGCATTCATGCGGCCGATACAAATGCGCCGCACTGGGGTTACGGCGAGGCGGGAAAATGGGGCGATCTGAGCGCGGAATTCAAGGAATGCAAGCTCGGCAAGGAACAATCGCCGATCGATATTCAGACCAAGGCGGCTGAGAAAACGAAGCTGGCCGCCATCGGCTTCAATTACAAGGCGGGTGCCGGCGATGTCGTCAATAACGGCCATACCATACAGGTCAACCTGACGGATGCGGGTTCGGCGAAGCTCGCGGGCAGCGATTACCAGTTGCTGCAGTTTCATTTCCATACGCCGAGCGAAGAGAAGGTCGACGGCAAGAATTTCCCGCTGGTCGCGCACCTCGTGCATAAAAGCGCCGCCGGCGGTCTCGGCGTGGTGGGCGTGATGTTCAAGGAAGGCAAGGAGAACGCGGCGTTGAAGCCTGTGTTCGACGCCATGCCCGCGAAGGAGGGCGGCAAGGCGGCGCTGAAGGCGAATCTGAATGCGGCCGATTTCCTGCCCGCCGACAAGGGGTATTACGCGTTCAAAGGTTCGCTGACGACACCGCCGTGCAGCGAAGGCGTGGCGTGGCAGGTCATGAAGCAGCCGGTGGAATTGTCGAAGGGGCAGATCGAGGCGTTTCGCAAGCTCTACAAGATGAATGCACGGCCGGTGCAGCCGTTGAACGGTCGCAAGGTGCAGGTGTCCTCCTAACGTCATCACCGCGAACCATGGGATTTTAAGTCCTCGACGCCCGCTGAATGCGGGCGTTGCCGGTTGTGCGGGTAGCTTGACACTGGATGTGCAGCATGTGAGCATCGCTCGCAAATCGTAGTCCCAGTTGGAGGAGATCATGCGTATTACCAGAACGTTCTTATTGCTTGCCCTCGTAACCGCCGGCATGGTCTCGGGCGGCGCATTGGCGCAGGCGCTTGAAAAACCGAAAATCACCATCGCGGTCGGCGGCAAGCCGCTGCTGTATTACCTGCCGCTGACGATTGCCGAGCGGCGCGGCTTTTTCAAGGACGAAGGGCTCACCGTCGAGATCGTCGATTTCCCGGGCGGCGCGCGCGCATTGCAGGCGATGGTCGGTGGCAGCGCCGACATCGTGTCCGGCGCTTACGAGCATACGATCAACATGCAGGCGAAAGGCATCAACATCGTTGGCATAGCGCTGGAAGGCCGCTACTCGGGCATCGTGCTCGGCGTGCATAAAAGCAAGGTCGCTCAGTACAAATCACCGAAAGACATGAAGGGCTGGAAAATCGGCGTCACGGCGCCAGGTTCCAGCACCAACATGATGGTCAGCAGTTTGCTGGCGAAAGACGGCCTGAAACCCGACGCGGTGTCCTTTATCGGCGTGGGCGCTACTGCGGGAGCGGTTGCGGTCATGCGCAAAGGCGAGATCGACGGTATTTCCAATCTCGATCCGGTGATTGCGCGGCTGGAAGCTTCGGGCGACATCATCCCGGTCATCGACACGCGTACCGCCAAGGGCATGAAAGAAGTCTACGGCGGTGCTTATCACGCGGGCTGCATCTACGCGCCCGCGGAGTGGGTCAAGAAAAACCCCAACACCGCACAGGCCGTCGTCAACGCGATGGTACGCGCCAATCTCTGGCTGCAGAAAGCGCGGCCCGAGGAGATAGTCGCAACCGTGCCGTCCGAGTACTACGGTGACGACCCGACAATGTACAAGGTTGCCCTGCTGAAAAACATGGAAGGCTATTCGCCCGACGGCTTGTTTTCGATGGATGGAGCGAAGAACGTGTTCAATGTGCTCAATTCGTTCGAGCCCACGGTGCAGGCGGCAAAAATAGACCTCGCGAAAACTTTCGACAACAGTTTCGCGCAAAAGGCGCTGAAAAAATATCGAAAGTAGCGACCGCACAAAAATAGAAACCTGAATTCCTAAGGCCATTCGCCACAGAGGACACAGAGTTCACAGAGGAAAAGCAAACCAAAATCAAGCAATTGCTTCTCGCTATTTGATTTCCCTGTGTCCTCTGTGGCTTGCTTTTGATTTTTCATTGGCCGTTTTTTCCTATGTCTATTAGCAACAACGCCGCACTCGCGTTATCCAATATCACCGTTACGTTCGTCGCCGGCGACGCCGGCGGCAAAACCTATACGGCGGTGCGCGACACCACGCTGACGGTAGGCGCTGGCGAATTCGTATCCGTAGTGGGGCCGACCGGCTGTGGCAAATCGACACTTCTAAACATAGCGGCGGGACTGCTGGAAACTTCCGCTGGCGAGGTGCAAGTGCTGGGTGGGGCGCTTACGGGCATCAACCGCCATGCCGGTTATATGTTCCAGTCGGACGCGCTGCTGCCGTGGCTGACGGCTTACGACAATGTTGCGCTGGGCCTGCGCTATCGCGGCGTGACAGAAGATGTCGTGCGTGAAAAGGTGGAAGCCTGGCTCGCGCGGGTGGGTTTGAGCGCGCACGGCAGCCGCTTTCCGCACCAGTTGTCCGGCGGCATGAAAAAACGCGTGGCGCTCGCGCAGATGCTGATACTCGACCCGAAAATCCTGCTGATGGACGAGCCGTTTTCGGCGCTCGACATCCAGACACGGCAGTTGATGGAAAACGAATTGCTGGAATTGTGGTCGGCCGACCGCAAATCGGTGGTGTTCATCACGCACGATCTGGAGGAGGCAATCGCGCTGTCAGACCGCGTGGTGGTGCTGTCGGCAGGGCCGGCGACGCGTCCGATCGGTGAATTCGTGATCGACCTGCCGCGGCCGCGCGACGTGGCTGAAATCCGCATGACGCCGCGCTTCGTGCAGCTGCACACCGAAATCTGGCGCGTCATGAAAGACGAAGTGCTGAAAGGTTATGAGCAAAGCCAGCGGCACTGACGCGCGTTCCCGGCTCGCGCTGTATCACGCGCTGCTGCTGGGCGGCGTGTTCACGTTCTGGTATCTGATGACCGAGCCGCTGTTGTGGTCGGAAGAGGCCGCGCGCAATACGGCGTTCTTTTTCGGCAAACCGCTGATCGTTTTGCAGAAGACCTGGGAGTGGTTCGCGAGCGGCAAGATCTACGAGCACCTGCTGATCACGCTGATCGAAACGCTGCTGGCATTCGGCATTGGTACCGCAGGCGGTCTCGGGGTTGGACTATGGCTTGCGTTGTCGCCGACCGCGTCTGCGCTGGCCGATCCGTACATCAAGGCCATGAACGCAATGCCGCGCGTGATACTCGCGCCGATTTTTGCCGTGTGGTTCGGGCTCGGTATCATGTCCAAGGTCGCGCTCGGCATCACGCTGGTCTTTTTCATCGTGTTCTTCAATGTTTACCAGGGCGTGAAAGAAGTCAGCCCGGTGGTGCTCAACAACGCACGCATGCTGGGCGCGAGTTCTCGCCAGTTGCTGCGCACCGTCTACGTGCCGTCGGCGATGTCGTGGGTATTTTCGAGCCTGCATACGTCGGTCGGCATGGCGTTCGTCGGCGCGGTCGTCGGCGAATATCTCGGTTCCGCGCGCGGCGTCGGCTACCTCATTCTGCAGGCCGAGGGCGCTTTCGATATCAATACGGTATTCGCCGGCATCCTGGTGCTGACCGCGTTCGCGCTGGCGCTCGATGCAGCGGTGTCGGTCGCGGAAAGGCGGCTGCTGGTGTGGCGGCCTGCACAGGGCGAGACGGAAAGGTTGTGAGTAAGATGTAAGGCGTGAGGGGGGAGGAGGGAGGAGATAGGCAAAAACAGCGGCGCTGCCGCGGGGCAGCTTTTCCGCCTCACCCCTCACTCTTCACTCTTCACCCCCCTGACTTTGCTATCATGGCCAACTACGCACAGTTGTGAGGAGCGAGTCATGCTGATCCGCGATATCCTGAACATGAAAGGCGGCACCATATTCAGCGTGGCGCCCGACGGGAAAGTCGCGGACGCGGTCGGCCTGATGGTGAAAAACGATGTCGGCTCGCTGGTGGTGATGGAGGGCGGGCGCATGACGGGCATGGTGACGTTTCGCGAAGTGCTCAAAGCGCTCGACGCGCAAAGCGGCAACCTGGCTGACCTGCGCATACGCGACGTCATGGTCGCCGACCCGATCAGCGGCAGCCCCGATGACACGCTCGACCACTTGCGCGAAGTCATGACGAAGAACCATATCCGCTATCTGCCGGTGAAAGACAGCGACAAGCTGCTGGGAGTCATTTCGTTTCACGACGTCGCCAAGTCGGTGATCAAGGAAACGAGCTTCGAGAACCGGCTGCTCAAGCGCTACATCAAGAACTGGCCCGAAGGCGAAGAGGCGCCGAAGTAGCCGGCACTGAGCCGCGTGGCAGCAAGGCGCGCGTCCGGCAAATGTGAGGAAAGTCCTGTAACAACGTCGCCTGCCGCGGCTATATTCAGCAGTTTGCGCGGTAAATTTCAATAACCGTTCGATATAAACAACAAAGGGCAGTGGTATGGCATTGTTCGGGGGCGGCAAGCCCGATCATCCGATGGCGGATCCCAAGCAGGCTCGCGAGCTTATTTCCGAGTTTCCTGCGAACGATGCCACCAAGGGCCTGGAAGAGGTCACGTTCTGGCTCGATTCGGTCAGCCGCACCGAGGGCTTCAAGCTCGACTATCGCTATGAGCTGTACGATCTGCTCGACCAGGCTGCCAAAAACCACCAGCGCAAGCTGTCCCAGGAATACCTCGCCACCGACCGCCAGGAGAAATTCCGCGAGAGCAAGCTGTGGAACACGATATTCGAATTCTGGAAGACGCTCGGCAGCTGTTACAACCAGTGCATCGAGCAGTTCCAGGCTGGCGCCAGCGGCGCGGGCGCGATAAAAAAGGATTTGCCGGCGATCGTCGCCCGCGCCCTGCGCGCGCTGACGCTGCAGCTGAAATGGAGCGGGCTGCGCTACGGGCCGGTCGATGACCGGGTGTGGGGCGAACTCGGGCGGCTTTACCTCTTTGCCGAGTCCAAGCGCTTTGCGACCACGGCTATCGATATTTACCCGGGGTCGCACGGGCAGGGCACGGTAGAGCAGGAATTTTTGAAGGCGCTGATGCTGGGCGTATCGTCGACTGACGGCCTGACGCCGCTCAAGCAGGAGATCGCCGAGCGCACCGTTGCGCATTTCGGCACGCAGTATCTGATTCAGGCCAAGCCCGGCCCAGAGTGCAATTATTACTTTGACCTTTCAATGCGCAAGGCGGCAGCGCGCGCCATAAAAAGGGTCGAACCCAGCCCGATGATCCGCTATTTCGGCGCGGGCAAGGCGTTGCCGGCCTTGCACCAGCTGATTGACGATATCAAGGCCAAGGAAGGCGTGCCGTCGGATGTCAACCTGGGCGGCACTTACGACAATGACCTCGTGCTGTCGGTGATGGGCCATCTGGCGATGTATTGGTCGGACAAGCCGCCGGCGCGCGGCTCCGAGCGGCGCAAAATTGCGACGCGTCTGACGGTCGTGCACGGCATGGGCCGGATACTGCATTGCATCAGGCCGCCCGAGGAAGACGTGTCGCTCGATTTTCAGGCCAAGGACGGCGGCGAAAGCTGGATCGTCGAGAACGTGAGCGAAGGCGGTTTCGGCGCCATCGTGCCGCAGGTCAAGGGCGACTGGATCAAGGTCGGCAGCCTGCTCGGCGTGCAAAGCGAAACCGCGAAGTTCTGGGGCGCCGGCGTGGTACGCCGCCTTACGCGCGACGAGTTTCAGCAGCGCCGCGTCGGCATCCAGCTCATATCCAAGGCGGTGATTCCGGTCACGCTGGCGCCGGCAGGCAACGTATCGTCATTCAACGTGATGCGCGGCGGCGAGCCGGCAATCCTGTTGTCGACGACGCCGGACAAGAACGGCGACATCGCGCTCATGCTCAAGGTGGGAAGCTATACGCCGACGCAGGCGCTGGAGATGAACGTGCGCGGCAAGCAGTATTACCTGATGCCGCGCAAGCTGATCGAAGGTGGCGACGATTTCGACTGGGCCAAATTCAAGGTCATGAAGACCGATTCTTAGCCTGTCGGCGCCTGCAGGTCAGGCGCGCAGTACTTTCCCCAGCCACGTGCCGATGGCGGCGATTTCTTCCACGCATACCGAGTGTTGCATCGGGTACTCTTGCCATTCCACCTGGTAGCCTGACGCGGCCAGTTTGTCGCGCGAGGCGGTGGCCATGGCGAGCGGAATGACCTGGTCGTAGGTGCCGTGCGCATAGAAAATCGGCACATTGCTGTTTGCCGCCGCGGCTTCCGTCGCCAGGCTGTCGGCAAGCGGCAGGTAGGTCGACAGCGCCATGATGCCGGCAATCTGCTGCGGATAACGCAACCCGGTCTGCAGCGCGATCGCGCCGCCCTGCGAAAAACCCGCCACCACGATATTGCGGGCAGCGACTCCACGCCCGATCTCGCGTTCGATCAGCTGATTGACCCGCATTTGCGAGGCGCACACGCCTTTTTCGTCGGCGCGGCGTGTTTTGCCTTCAAGGTCGCCGAAACTCACGTCGTACCACGCGCGCATGACGTGGCCGTTGTTGATGGTGACTGGCATCATAGGCGCATGCGGAAATACAAAGCGTATTGCCGGCGCGCCGCCGAGCGGCAGCTCGGGCACGATGGGCGCAAAGTCGTTGCCGTCGGCGCCCAGACCGTGCAGCCAGATGACGGCGGCAGTTGGGTTGGATGCAGATTCGATTTCTATGGTTTCGAGAAGTTTATTCATGTGAGTTAACCGCCAAGACGCCAAGGCCGCCAAGAAGATCTAAGCCAAAATTGAAATACCAAAGTGCGGGGGGGATATTCTATTTGAATTTTCTTGGCGAGCTTGGCGTCTTGGCGGTTCAATTTGTTTTTGAACGGATTGCAGATTTAGGACGAAACACTTTGATCACCGTTTCGTGCGTCTCTATATACGGTCCGCCGATGAGGTCGATGCAGTAGGGCACTGCGGCGAACACGCCATCGAGGGTTTCCTTGATTGCTTTCGGCTGGCCGGGCAGGTTCAGGATCAGCGCCTGCTTGCGGATGACGCCGACCTGGCGCGACAGGATCGCGGTCGGCACGTATTTGAGGCTGACCTGGCGCATCTGCTCGCCGAATCCGGGCATCACCTTGTCGGCTACGGCAAGGGTTGCTTCCGGTGTGAGGTCGCGCGGCGCGGGGCCGGTGCCGCCGGTGGTGAGGACGAGGTGGCAACGGGCTTCATCGACGAGTTCGCGCAGCGTCTGCTCGATCACCGGCTGCTCGTCGGGGATCAGCCGCGTCACCATTTTCCATGGCGTGGCAAGTGCGGCGCCAAACCATTCCTGCAGCGCGGGCAGGCCCTTGTCTTCGTAAATGCCGCTGGAGGCGCGGTCGCTGATGGAAACCAGGCCGATCAGAAGTTCGTTTTGCATGGCGCGATTATAGCGTTAGGCGAGAGGCGAGAGGTGAGAGGGGGGAATGAAAGCGCGCAGCGCGTTTGCGTTTCGCCTCACTCCTCTCGCCTCTCGCCTCTCGTTTCGCGCTCTGCCGCGACGATGTTGCGGAGTGCGCGAAACAGTTCGCGGTAGTTTTTAGGCGCGCGGTTCAGCGCGCGGTCGCGCTTGACGCTCGCGATCAGCGAGCGCAGATGCTGCAGATCGCAGCCCGCATAGTCGGCAGCAAACAGGGTCAGCGCCGTGTCTTCGGCGAGCAGGCGGTCGCGCCAGCGCTCGATCAGTTTTTGCTGCGCGGTGCCCGCGCGCGCAGCGCCGCTCCAGAGGTCGAGTTTCTCGCGGATCGGTGTCGCGTCGATTTCGCGCATGAGCTTGCCGATAAACTGCATCTGGCGGCGGCGGCCTTCGAAGTCGCGGATGCGCTGCGCGTCGACGATGGCCTCGAACAGGCGCTCCGGCAAATCGATCTGCGCGAGCTGATCGGCGTTCAGCATGACGAGTTCGGTGCCGACGTCCTGCAGCGCCGCCATGTCGCGCTTGCGCTGCGATTTGCTCGGGCGTTCCTGCTCTTCCGGTTGTTCGGTGACGTTTGCCATGCTGGTATGATAACGGCTTTTGCGAAAGCCCCGTCGATGTCGAATGAAGTGAAAGCGCGCGCGTCAGCGCGCAGCCAGTTTGTCAACGATCCGGCCGTCCTCAAGCAGATGGTCACCGACGTGCTCAAATATGCGCGCGAGCATGGCGCCACTGCGTGCGAAGCCGAGGTGTCCGAAGGTTTCGGCCAGACCGTCACCGTGCGCCATGGCGAAGTCGAAACCATCGAATACAACCGCGACAAGAGCATGGGCATTTCCGTTTACATTGGCCAGCGGCGCGGGCACGCCAGCACGTCGGATTTTTCCGCCGCAGCCATGCGTGCGACCGCCGATGCGGCGCTATCGATCGCAAAATTCACGGCGAGCGACGAATTCGCGGGGCTCGCCGACGAAAAACTGCTCGCCAAGAATATTCCCGACCTTGATTTGTTCCACCCGTGGGATTTGCCGGTGGAGCGCGCGATAGAGCTGGCGCAGGCGTGCGAAAACGCTGCCTTCGCGGTGGACAAACGCATCACGAATTCCGAGGGCGCCACGGTGTCGCTGCAGCAATCGCATTTTGCCTACGGCAATTCGCTGGGTTTTCTGGGCGGCTATCCGAGTTCGCGCCACTGGATCAGTTGCGCGGTGATAGCCGGCAAGGGCGACGCCATGCAGCGCGACGACTGGTATACGTCGGCGCGCGATCCCGCGGCGCTGGATGCGCCGGAAGCGGTCGGCAAGATCGCCGGCACGCGCGCGCTGGCCCGCGTGGGCGCGAAAAAAATTTCCACCGCGCAGGTGCCGGTATTGTTCGAAGCGCCGGTCGCTGCATCGCTGCTCGGTCATTTCGTGTCGGCGGTGAGCGGCGGCAGCCTGTACCGCAAGTCTTCGTTCCTGGTCGACAGCCTCGGCAAGAAAGTATTTGCCCCGCTGGTCGACATCACCGAAGACCCGCTGATTGCCAAAGGCGAGGCGAGCAGCCCGTTTGACGAAGAAGGGGTGGCAACGCACCGCCGCCAGGTGGTTGAACAGGGTGTAGTGCAGGGATATTTTCTGGGCAGCTATTCGGCGCGCAAGCTCGGTATGCAGACCACCGGCAACGCCGGCGGCACGCACAACCTGATGCTGAAAAGTACCGGTGAAGACCTGCCGCAGCTGCTGAAAAAAATGGGGCGCGGCCTGCTCGTCACGGAGATGCTGGGCTCCGGCATCAACATGGTGACCGGCGATTATTCGCGCGGCGCTGCGGGTTTTTGGGTCGAAAACGGCGAAATTGCCTACCCGGTGCAGGAAATCACCGTAGCCGGCAACCTGAAAGACATGTTTCTGGGCGTGGCGGCGGCGGGTAATGACATCGTCAAACGCGGTTCCAAGCAATGCGGTTCAATATTGATCGAGCGCATGACCGTCGGCGGGGATTGACCGCGCCGGGCGGCTGCTGTTCAATAGCGTCGGCTATGCTTAGATCAGGGAACTACGGGCGTTAGACCCGGTGTTCTGATTCAACGGTTAGACCCAAAACCCGGAGGAGAAGCAAATGAAAAGACGTGCATTTCTGCAAAAGGCGGCGGTCGGACTTGCCGCGGGGACAGTGGCGGCGCCTGCCATTGCGCAAGCGCAACCGGCCATCCAATGGCGGCTTGCGTCGAGCTTTCCGAAGAGTCTCGACACCATATTCGGCGCCGCGGACATCGTGTCCAAGCGCGTGGCCGAAATCACCGAAAACAAATTTCAGATCCGCACGTTCGCGGCGGGCGAGATCGTGCCCGGCCTGCAGGTGCTGGATGCCGTGCAGAACGGCACCGTCGAGTGCGGCCACACCGCGCCGTATTATTACGTCGGCAAAGACCCCGCGTTTGCGTTCGGCACCGCGGTGCCGTTCGGCCTTAACGCGCGGCAGCAGAATGCATGGAAGTACTACGGCGGTGGCATGGACGCGCTGGCGCTGTTGTTCAAGGACTACAACGTGATCCACATTCCGTGCGGCAACACCGGCGCGCAAATGGGCGGCTGGTACCGCAAGGAGATCAAGACGGTGGCCGATCTCAAGGGCATGAAAATGCGCATCGGCGGCCTCGCGGGGCAGGTGCTCGCCAAGCTCGGCGTGGTTGCCCAGCAACTGGCCGGCGGCGACATTTATCCGGCGCTCGAGCGCGGCACCATCGACGCGGCGGAATGGGTCGGTCCCTACGACGACGAGAAGCTCGGCTTCAACAAGGTCGCCAAGTTCTACTACTATCCCGGCTGGTGGGAGGGCGGTCCCGAACTCTCGTTGCTGATTAACGAAAAGAAATGGGCCGAATTGCCCAAGCACTACCAGGCGGCGCTCGAAGCTTCGTGTGCCGAGGCCAACGTGCATATGGTCGCGCGCTACGACGCCAAGAACCCTGAAGCGTTGAAGCGCCTGGTGGGCGGCGGTACGCAATTGCGCCTGTTCCCGCGCCCGGTGATGGAAGCATGCGAGAAAGCGGCGTTCGAGTTGTATGACGAACTGTCGGAGAAAAGCGCGCACTGGAAGCGCATTTATCCGGCGTGGCGTAAATTCCGCGACGAGCAGTACCAGTGGTTCCGCGTCGCCGAATACGGTTTCGACAACTTCGCCTACAGCCCGCGTTCCAAAGCAGCGGCAGCCCCGGCCAAGAAGTAAAGAGCCGGACGGAATAAAAAAGCCCCGCTGCGGCGGGGCTTTTTGTTTGCGCGTGCGATTCTCTACTTGCCTTCGCGTATGGCCTTTTCGAGATCGGCGGCTTCGCGGTCCTGCTCTGTCTTGCCATCGGCGTCAGGCGTGTTGTTCTGCGGGGTGTCCATCTGCAGTTCTATCGTGCTCGGCGTGCCGGTCGGGCCGTTGTTGACGAAGCTGGTGACCAGCCCGGGGAAGAAAATCAGGATGGCGACGAGAATCAGCTGCAGCACCACCCACGGGATCGCGCCCCAGTAAATGTCCGAACTCTTGACCTCCTTGGGCGCCACGCCGCGCAGATAGAACAGCGCAAATCCGAATGGCGGGTGCATGAACGATGTTTGCATATTGGCGCCCAGCAGCACGCCGAACCAGATGAGATCGATACCGAGCTTGGTGGCGACCGGCGCGAGCAGCGGAATGATGATGAATGCAATCTCGAAATAGTCGAGGAAAAACGCGAGAAAGAACACGAAAATATTGACGAAAATCAGGAAGCCGGTGACGCCGCCGGGCAGCGAAGTCAGCAGGTGTTCGATCCACAGGTCGCCGTCGACGCCGCGGAAGACGAGGCCGAACACGGTCGAGCCGACGAGGATGAAAAGCACCATGGCAGTGATGCGCATGGTCGACCCGCACGCTTCGCGGATCAGGCCGCGCAGCTCGGGTATAAACGCCGCTTCGAGCATCAATATCGTGAGCGCGGTGTAGAACAGCGCGAAGAGAGGTGATTTTGCAAAGCCCAGGAAAGCAGTGGCGGCGTTGACCAGCGGCGCCGGCATCCAGGCGTCCTGCCACACGAAGAACCCGGGTACCGCGATTACGGTGAGAGCGGCAAGCGCAATCCAGGCGGCAATCTTGCCGCGCCGCGAAAATTCCTTGTGATGCAGAACGGCGAGGACGATTGCGCCGACCGCACCCATGGCGCCGCCTTCGGTCGGCGTCGCCAATCCCATCAGTATGGTGCCGAGGACGAGGAAAATCAGCACGACGGAAGGCACCATGCCCCACAGGCACTTGCGAATCAGCGGCCAGCCCTTCATGGTGCGCGCTTCGGGCGGCAGCGCCGGCATGGCCGCGGGCTTGATGATGCTAAGCGCCAATATGTAGAGGCAGAACAGCAGAATCTGCACGAGGCTGGGGCCGATGGCGCCCGCGTACATGTCGCCGACAGAGCGGCCGAGCTGGTCGGCGAGCACCACCAGCACCAGCGACGGCGGTATCAGTTGCGTGATGGTGCCGGAAGCGGCGATCACGCCGGTCGAAAGCCGCATGTCGTAACCGTAACGCATCATGATGGGCAGCGAGATCAGGCCCATGGCGATGACGGAAGCGGCGACCGTGCCGGTGATTGCACCGAGGATCGCGCCGACGATGATCACCGCGTAAGCGAGACCGCCGCGCACCGGGCCGAACAACTGGCCCATGCTGTCGAGCATGTCTTCGGCGAGACCGCAGCGTTCGAGGATCGCGCCCATGAATGTGAAAAACGGGATCGCCAGCAGCAAATCGTTTGAAATGATGCCGAACACACGTTCGGGCAGTGCCTGCAGCAGCTCGACCTGGAAGAATCCCAGCTCTATGCCCCAGAAGCCGAAGAAAAGGCCGACCGCGGCCAGCGAAAACGCGACCGGGTAACCGATCAGCATGAAAACGACCAGGCCCCCGAACATCAGGGGCGCCATCAACTCGCGGGTCATTGCAGCGGCCTCTCGTAGTGCACGTCGGCCGGCAGATGGCCAGTGAGCATCGCGATGCGCTTGATGACTTCCGAAATGCCCTGCAGCGAGAGGAACCAGAAGCCGAGCGGGATCATGATCTTGATCGGCCAGCGCAGCAGCCCGCCCGCGTTGCCGGAGATTTCATTCTGCACGTAGGAATTGTGAAACATCGGCCACGCCAGCCACGCGATGATGATGGTGGCGGGCAGCAGGAAAAAAATGCCGCCGAGGATGTCGATCCAGATCTGCGCGCGCGTCGGCAGATGCCCGTAAACGATGTCGACACGCACGTGTTCGTTTTTCTTCAGCGTGTATGAAGCGCCGAGCAATATCATCGCGCCGAACATGTACCACTGGATTTCGAGCCACGCGTTCGAGCTCAGGCTGAACGCATAGCGCGAGAACGCGTTGCCAGCGCTGATCAGGCATGACAGCAGAACCAGCCAGTTGGCAATGACCGCCAGCTTTTCGTTGAAAGCGTCGATGACCCGCGAGATCGCGAGTAGAAACGGCATGCGGTGGTGCTCCCTGTGACGTGCGCGAGTCGACGGCCGCGCTGGGCGTAATCATACGGGCAACTCGCAATGCGGGCAAAGCTTGCATGCGGGTTGTATCAGCGTGCCGTGACTCATCTTGGTGCACCTACGCGACCATCGCCTGCCGGTCACAGGCACGGTATCGCTGCAGACACCCGCGCGCCCTCTGCGGCACTGCGGGCAGAATTGATTAAACATGGTAAAATCAACAATTTAGAGCCGCATCCCGGCCGTGTATTCAGGGAAAATATTCACGCATGTACTCAAACCAGCAAACCATCGCCAGCTTTGATCCCGAACTGTCGTCGGCGCTCGCAAGCGAGACGCAGCGGCAGGAAGACCATATCGAGTTGATTGCTTCGGAGAATTACGCGAGTCCGCGCGTGCTCGAAGCGCAAGGCTCGGTGCTGACCAACAAGTACGCCGAGGGTTATCCCGGCAAGCGTTATTACGGCGGTTGCCAGTACGTCGACATCGTCGAGCAGCTCGCAATTGACCGCGCCTGCCAATTGTTCAAAGCGGAATATGCGAACGTGCAGCCGCATTCGGGTTCGCAGGCCAATTTCGCGGTGTATTCGGCGGTTTTGCGTCCGGGCGACACCATACTCGGCATGTCGCTTGCGCACGGCGGCCACCTGACCCACGGCGCCGCGGTCAACGTCAGCGGCAAGCTCTACCACGCGGTGACCTACGGCCTCGATCCCAAGACGGAAGCGATCGATTACGACCAGGTCGAAAAACTGGCGCGCGAGCACCGGCCGAAAATGATCGTTGCCGGCGCGTCGGCGTATTCGCTCGCCATCGACTGGCAGCGCTTTCGCGCGATAGCCGACAGCGTGGGCGCATTGTTCATGGCGGACATGGCGCACTATGCCGGTCTCGTTGCCGTGGGGATATACCCCAGCCCGATCGGGGTTGCCCATTTCGTCACGACCACCACGCACAAGACTCTGCGCGGCCCGCGCGGCGGCCTGATACTTGCCGGCGCCGAGCACGGCAAGATACTCAACTCATCGATATTTCCCGGCATCCAGGGCGGCCCGCTGATGCACATCATCGCCGCCAAGGCCGTCGCTTTCAAAGAGGCTTTGAGCCCGGGTTTCAAGGATTACCAGGTGCAGGTGATTGCCAACGCACAGGCGATGGCCGCCGAATTGCAGAAGCGCGGCTGCCGCATCGTGTCCGGGCGCACCGACTGCCACATGTTCCTGGTCGACCTGACCGCCAAGCAGGTGACCGGCAAGGATGCCGAAGATGCGCTGGGCCGCGCTCACATGACGGTCAACAAGAACGCGATTCCCAACGATCCGCAAAAACCGACGGTCACCAGCGGCGTCCGGCTCGGTTCGCCGGCGATCACCACGCGCGGTTTCGGCGTTGCCGAGACTCTCGAGCTTGCCAATCTCATTGCCGACGTGCTCGATGCGCCGCGCGATGAAAAAGTGATCGAGAGCGTCGCGGTAAAGGCACGTGCGTTGTGCGCAAAGTTTCCGGTGTATGGAAAATAGAGAGGAGAGAGTGGTGAGGAGAGAGGGGAAAAGACCTGGCGCGCATAGGCGCGCACGCCTCACTCCTTACGCCTCTCCCCTCACGGCGTAGCCAGCCATGCATTGCCCATTCTGCAAAGCCGAAGACACGCAGGTCATCGATTCGCGGGTCAACGACGACGGCGACAGCATCCGGCGGCGGCGGCGCTGCGCCGAGTGCAACAAGCGCTTCACGACCTACGAAACGGTCGAGCTGCGCATGCCGCAGCTGGTGAAGCAGGACGGCAGCCGCACCGAGTTCGACCTCGACAAGCTGCGCACCGGTTTCATGCGCGCGCTGCACAAGCGTCCGGTGCCGACCCCGCTGGTGGACGATGCGGTGGCGACTATCACGCAGCAGGTGCTGGCGCTGGGCGAGCGCGAAATCGAATCGCGGCGCGTCGGCGAGATGGTGATGAAGGAGCTCTACAAGCTCGATAAAGTCGCCTACATCCGTTTTGCGTCGGTCTATAAAAGCTTCCAGGACGTCGACGATTTCCAGGACGCCATCAAGGAATTCCAGAAGCCCGCGGGCAGGAAGTGAGGCGAGAGGCGTGAGGCGAGAGACGAGAGGCGGAAAGCAATGCTTCGCTTGCTTTTTCTCCTCCCCCCTTACCTCCCACACCTCACGCTTTTTTGCGATTCAAAATCAATGAGCAGTGCAGCGGACAATGAATTCATGGCACGCGCGCTCAAGCTCGCGGAACGCGGCCTGTACACGACGACGCCCAATCCGCGCGTCGGCTGCGTGATGGTGCGCGATGGCGCGGTAGTCGGCGAAGGCTGGCATGAGCGCGCCGGTGGTCCCCACGCCGAAGTCGTGGCCCTGCAGGCGGCTGGCAGCCGTGCCCGAGGTGCGACCGCTTATGTGACGCTCGAACCCTGCCATCATCAAGGCCGCACGCCGCCTTGCGATGAAGCGCTGATTGCAGCAGGCGTTACGAGAGTGGTGGCGGCGATGCACGATCCCGATCCGCGTACTGCAGGGCAGGGCATGGCGCGCCTCCGGCAGGCAGGCATGGCAGTTGAGACGGGTGTGCTGGAAAACGAAGCGCAAGCCATCAACCGCGGATTCATTTCGCGCATCACGCGCGGCCGGCCGTGGGCGCGCATGAAAATCGCCGCCAGTCTTGACGGCAAGACCGCGTTGATGAACGGCAAGAGCCAATGGATTACGGGCGAAGCGGCACGCAACGACGGGCATCATTGGCGTGCGCGGTCGTGCGCGGTATTGACCGGCATCGGTACCGTGCGTGACGACGATCCGCAATTGACGGTGCGCGCGGTGGCGACATCGCGCCAGCCGCTGCGCGTGGTGATCGACAGCCGCCTGGAGTTGCCGCTTGCCGCGCGCGTCCTCGAAGGCGGCGGCGTGCTCGTTGTTTGCGCGGTCGCGGACCAGGCGAAAGCCGCGCGCTTGCAGGACAAGGGTGCGGAGATACTGGTGCTGCCCAACGCGGCAGGCAAGGTTGAATTGCCGGCGCTGATGCAGGAACTGGGCCGGCGCGGTATCAATGAACTGCACGTCGAAGCCGGTCACAAACTGAATGGCTCTTTGCTTAACGAAGGCTGCGTCGATGAATTGCTGCTCTATTTAGCGCCTTGCCTTATCGGCGACCGCGCGCGCGGCATGGCCGATCTGCCGGAACTCGCCGATCTCGCGGCGCGGCGCAACCTGGCGATCAGCGATATGCGCAAGATAGGCGGCGATATCCGTATCATGGCCGGCTGGGCGGCGACGTAAATATGTTTACCGGGATCATTGCAGCGGTAGGTAGCGTGCGCGAGGTCCATCCCTCGGCAGGAGGCGTGCGCGTTGCCGTCGACGCCGGAGCGCTACCGCTGGCCGACGTAAAGATAGGCGATAGTATCGCGGTCAATGGCGCGTGCCTGACTGTGATTTCGATGAGCGGACAGCAGTTGCACTTCGACGTGTCGCGCGAGACGCTCGCGTGCACGGCGGGATATGCGCAGGGCGCGGCCGTGAACCTTGAGAAATCCCTGCGCCTTTCCGACCGTCTCGACGGCCATTTGGTGAGCGGGCACGTCGATGGCGTCGGCAGCGTCGCAGGGTTCGACGCCGCCGGCGACAACCGCAAGCTGGTGATCGAAGCGCCGCGCGAGCTTGCCAGATATATTGCGCGCAAGGGTTCGGTCGCCGTGAATGGCGTAAGCTTGACGGTCAACAAGGTGGATGGCGCGCGGTTCGAGATCAATCTCATTCCGCATACGCTCTCCGCCACCAACCTGCACGCGCTCACGGCAGGCACGAAAATCAACATCGAAGTCGATATGCTCGCGCGTTACGCCGAGCGTTTGGCCGCATTCAAGGATTAAACGTAAATCATGGCAGTCAGCACTACCACCGAAATCATCGCCGACATCCGCGCCGGCAAAATGGTCATCCTAGTCGATGAGGAAGACCGCGAGAACGAAGGCGACCTTGTGCTGGCGGCGGATTTCGTCACGCCCGAAGCAATTAATTTCATGGCGCGCTACGGCCGCGGGCTCATCTGCCTCACGCTGACCGAACAGAAATGCCGCAGTCTCAATCTGGCGCCCATGGTTGCGACCAACAATGCGCCGCTAGGCACCAACTTCACGGTGTCCATCGAAGCGGCGGAAGGTGTGACGACCGGCATTTCCGCAGCCGACCGTGCGCGTACGGTGCAAGCCGCAGTCCGCGCGGATGCGAGTCCGGCGGACATCGTGCAGCCCGGGCATATTTTTCCGCTGCTGGCGCAGAACGGCGGCGTGCTGGTGCGCGCTGGGCACACAGAAGCGGGCTGCGACCTCGCGGCGCTGGCCGGTGCGACGCCCGCGTCCGTGATTTGCGAAATCCTCAAAGACAATGGCGAGATGGCGCGTCTGCCGGATTTGATCGAGTTCGGACGCGAGCACAATATCAAGATCGGCACTATTGCCGATCTCATCCATTACCGCAGCCGCACCGAATCGCTGGTGAGCCGCGTGTCCGAGCGTGATATCGAGACCGTGCACGGGAAGTTCCGTCTCGTCGTCTACAGCGACAAGATCGGGCAGGCGACCCACCTTGCGCTGGTGAAAGGGAAAATCAAGCCGGATGTCGAAGTATTGGTGCGCGTGCATGAGCCGTTGTCGATAATCGATTTGCTCGACGTAAAGAGTGCCAGCCATTCGTGGAACTTCAACCAGGCGCTGGCGGCAGTGAGCCGCGCCGAATGCGGCGTGATTGTGCTTCTGCACCGCCCCGAATCGGCGGCCGATCTGGTGGAGCGCGCCCAGCCGGGGGCGATAGCGGCGCCGCAGAAGAATGCGCTGCGTACTTACGGTATTGGCGCGCAAATCCTGCGCGATCTGAAGGTCGCAAAAATGCGTTTGCTCGCGAAGCAACGTAGAATGCCGAGCATGGCGGGATTCGATCTGCAGGTGACGGGGTATTTGCAGCCGGAAGACGTCGTCAAATAGAGCAGGCAAATGACTAAATACGACGAAATGGAAGAGATAGAAGCGGGCGCCGAGGGCGAGGGCCTGCGCATCGGCATAGTCGTCGCGCGTTTCAACGCGGATATCGGCGACGGGCTGCTCGCGAGCTGCACTGCGGAACTCACGAAGCTGGGCGTGAGCCCCGATGATGTCACGATAGTCAGCGTGCCCGGCGCGCTGGAAGCGCCGCTGATACTCCAGCAGATGGCGGTGTCCGACGGCTACGATGCTTTGATCGCGCTCGGCGCCGTGATCCGCGGCGAAACCTATCATTTTGAAATCGTTGCCAACGAGTCGGCGCGCGGCATCATGGCGGTGCAGCTCGATACCGGCATCCCGATCGCCAACGGCATACTCACCACCGAGAACGACGACCAGGCCACGGCGCGCATGGCGCAAAAAGGCGCCGACTGCGCGGCGGTCGCGGTGGAAATGGCAAACCTGTTGCGCGAAGTCGAATCGAAATGACGCGCATCGCGGCACCGACGGTGCATAAAACGAGCCGCCGGCGGTCGCGCGAATTCGCCATGCAGGGCCTCTATCAATGGCAGCTTGCCGGCACCGACGCGGCAACCATCGAGAGCCAGATGGCAGTGGCCAAGGGATTCGACAAAACGGACCGCCCTTATTTTTCCTCGCTATTGGCCGGCACGATACGCGAGTCCGGGCGGCTGGAGGAAGCGTTGCAGCCTTATTTGGATCGCAAGTGCGCGGAGCTCTCCCCGGTCGAGCGCGCGATATTGTTTATCGCGGCATACGAGCTGGAGAACCAGGCCGACATTCCGTACCGGGTCGTGATCAACGAAGCGGTCGAGCTCGCCAAGAGTTACGGCGGCACCGACGGCTTCAAATACGTGAACGGCGTGCTCGACAAGCTGGCGGCAGATAAACGGCCGCTGGAGATAGTGCGCCGGTAGGTTTTTTTGGCGGAGCAGTCGATGGACGAAAAACTCAAACGCAAGATCATGTTGTTTTACGCGGGCGGCATCATCAATGCGCTGCTCGGCCTTTTTGTACTGATCGAGGGGCTGTCTTTCCTGCCGCCGGACACCGCGCGCACGCTGGGAATCATATTTTTCGTGTTCGCGGCGGTCGATTTCTACCTGCCGTATTCGCTCAAGCAAAGATGGCTTGCCAACAATCCCGGCAAGCAGGAGCAGGGCAGCGACCCGGTTCAACGCCCGTAATTACGTGGCCACTTCGGAATTTGAGCTGATCGGTCGTTACTTCACCCACCGCACGCGGCATGCGGTCCTTGGGGTTGGCGACGACGCCGCGCTCGTCAGGGTAAAACGCGGCCACGATCTGGTGGTTTCCGCCGATATGCTGGTCGCAGGCCGGCATTTTTTTCGCGACGCAGATCCGCGTCTGCTCGGCCACAAAGCGCTCGCAGTGAATCTCTCGGACATGGCGGCGATGGGCGCGACCCCGCGCTGGGCAACGCTCGCATTGGCTTTGCCGGCGGCGGACGCGCGCTGGGTGCGGGCGTTCTCGCGCGGTTTCATGGCTCTCGCGCGGCGCTTCGACGTTGATCTCATCGGCGGCGATACGACGCGCGGGCCGCTCAATATCTGCGTGCAGATCATGGGCGAAACGCCGCACGGCAAGGCGTTGCGCCGCGACGGCGCGCGCCGTGGCGACGATATCTGGGTATCGGGCACACTGGGCGATGCTGCATTGGCGCTGGCCGCGTTGAAACGGCGCATCAAGCTCAAGCCGGCCGAACTCGCAAGTTGCGCCGCGCGACTGCACAGCCCACAGCCGCGCGTGGTGCTGGGCCGCGCGTTGCGCGGTGTCGCGCACAGTGCCATCGACGTCTCGGATGGCCTGCTCGCCGATCTCGGTCATATTCTTGAAAGTTCGGATGTCGCTGCCGAAATCGAACTCGCCGCATTGCCGGCGTCTGCCATCCTGCGCCGCTACCTCGATCGCGTCGTTGCCTGCAGCGCGTTGCTGGCGGGCGGGGATGATTACGAATTGTGCTTTACCGCGCCGCGGTCCGCGCGCGAGCGCATTGCGCGTCTCGGCCGCGAAGTCCGCGTCAAGGTGACCCGCATCGGCAGCGTGGGCGCATACCGGAAGGCGCTGCCGCGGCTCATCGTGCGCGCGCCCGACGGCGCCGCGCTGCGGGTGGTGCGCGGAGGTTACGATCATTTTGCCTGAAACAGTGCTGCCGCCGAATTTGCGCTTCATGCTGCGGCATCCGGCGCATGTGATTGCGCTGGGCGCGGGTGCGGGGCTGGCGCCGGTCGCGCCGGGGACCGCCGGCACCCTGCTGGCATTCCCCATCTATTGGCTGCTCGCATCGTCGTTTACGGCGCCGGTGCTGCTGGCCCTCATAGGCGGCGGATTTTTAATTGGCATGTGGGCATGCGGGGCCACCGGCCGCGCACTGGGTGTCGCCGATCACGGCGCGATGGTGTGGGACGAAGTCGTCGCCTTCGCGCTGGTGCTTGTTTTCACTCCCGACGGCTGGCTGTGGCAGGCGGGCGCGTTCCTGCTGTTCCGGCTGTTTGATATCCTGAAGCCGCCGCCGATCCGTTATTTCGACCGCAGGCTGAAAAGCGGTTTCGGCGTGATGTTCGACGACTTGCTGGCGGCGTTCTACACGCTGCTGGTACTGGCGCTGATCAAACTTCTGACGGACGGATGAGAAATGGCGGATAAACGGCTGTATGAACTCGCCGTCGAAGTCGGCGCGGCGTTAAAGGCGTGCGGCTTCACTCTGGCGACTGCGGAATCGTGTACCGGCGGCTGGATAGGCGAGGCGGTGACCGCGGTGCCCGGCAGTTCTGAATGGTACGAGCGGGGCTTCATCACGTACACGAACGTGGCCAAGTGCGAAATGCTCGGCGTGCCCGCAGGCACGCTGCAGAAATTCGGCGCCGTATCCGAAGAAACCGTCAAAGCCATGGTGGCAGGGGCGCTTGCTCACAGCCACGCCCAGGTTGCCGTCGCGGTGAGCGGTGTTGCCGGGCCAGCCGGCGGCACGCCTGCCAAGCCGGTCGGCACCGTATGTATTGCATGGGGCCTGAAGGGCAGTGCGCCCATGGCCGAAACCCGGCATTTCGCGGGTGACCGCGAGGCGGTTCGCAGGCATACGGTCGAGCGCTCTCTCGCCGGCCTGCTGGCGCTGGTCGAGCAGGACAAGTAGTACCAAAGTCCTAGTCGTCATCTGCCGCATTGCTGCCCGCGTTATCGCGTCATGGCGCTTACATCGGCGCTGGGTCGGCGTCAGAGTATGCGATAATTCGGGAGGCTCAAATGGGACAAATCATGGACGAAAACAAGTCAAAAGCACTCGCAGCAGCGCTGTCGCAAATCGAAAAGCAGTTCGGCAAAGGCTCCATCATGCGGTTGGGCGAAGCCGATGTCGCCAGGGACATCCAGGTGGTATCGACCGGTTCGCTTGGCCTCGATATCGCGCTCGGTGTTGGCGGGTTGCCGCGCGGCCGCATTATCGAAATCTACGGTCCGGAATCCTCGGGCAAAACGACGCTGACGCTGTCGGTGATTGCGCAGATGCAAAAACTCGGCGGCACCGCGGCGTTTATCGACGCGGAACACGCGCTTGATCCGCAGTACGCGCAAAAACTCGGCGTCAACGTGCAGGAACTGCTGATTTCGCAGCCGGACAATGGCGAGCAGGGGCTCGAAATCGCCGACATG
>JAIOOZ010000420.1 GCA_021414185.1 Betaproteobacteria bacterium | reverse complement strand
TTGGCAGCAAGCGGCTGCAGTTGTTCAAGGAAGCGTTTCCGAAGGCTTCGCATGTCGCCATCGCGATCACGCGCGAGCCGAACGTCACCCAGCAGATCGCCAAGCAGATGTCGGAGATGCACGCGGCCGCAAAGATGAATGGACTCGAAGCCCTGCCGATCGAAATTCGCAGCCGCAAATCGTTTGCGGACGCTGCCGACGTGCTGCGCAAATGGCACGCCGACGGCATCAGTTGCCTTGATACCGCCGTGAATTTCTTCAACCGTGACATGCTGATTGAGTTCGCTGCGGCGATGAAATTACCTGCCATTTACACTAGCCGCGAGTTTGTCGATTCCGGCGGGCTGATGAGCTACGGCGCGAATACGGAGCGGAGCTATCGGCGCGCCGCGACTTACGTCGACAAAATACTGAAAGGCGCGCAGCCTGCCGAACTGGCGGTAGAGGTGCCGACGCAGTATGAACTGGTCATCAACCAGAAAACGGCCAAAGCGCTGGGCTTCAATTTGCCCGCGGCCATCGTGCAAAAAGCGGACAAGCTGATCGGCTAGTCGACGAATCAGCGAATCACGTGGCACCCGCCATGCTCGACTGGGCCGAATACACCAAAATATTTCTCGCGCTGCTCGTCATCGTCAATCCGATCGGGGCGGTGCCGCTGTTCGTCAGCATGACGACCTGCAACACCGCGGAGGAAAGGCATCGCATCGCGCGCGTCGCCAGTATCTCGGTGGCGATCGTGCTGATCGTCTCGGCAATCGCCGGCCAGTCGTTGCTGGCATTTTTCGGCATCACCATCGCGTCGTTCAAAGTCGGCGGCGCGATACTCATCCTGCTGCTGGCGATTTCGATGATTCACGCCAAGCCGACCGGCGAGAAGCAGACGCCCGAGGAGGCGATCGAAGCCGCCGACAAAGAAAGCATCGCGGTGGTTCCGCTCGCGATTCCGCTGCTGTCCGGTCCTGGTGCGATTTCCACGACCATCATCTACGCGACGGGACGCTCGTCGCTGAGTCATATCCTGATGATCATCACGTGCTGCCTGCTGGTCGCACTAACTACCTGGATTGCGCTGAGGGCGGCAACGCCGGTCAGCCGCTGGCTGGGCAAGACCGGCGTGAACATCGCAATCCGCCTGATGGGACTGCTGCTCGCCGCAGTCGCCGTCGAAATATTCACGAGCGGTTTGCTGGTCCTGCTGCCCGGGTTGCGTTAGCGGGTTGCGCTCAGGGAGCCCAGATCAAGGCGTGGAAATCGCCGAATGAATTGTAGACCCCGATGAAAGGCGGCATGGTTGCGGCGGCCGCCGCGACGATCGCTGCGGGGTCGTTTGCATCGAGCGCCTTGCCCAGGGCGTCGAGCGCCGCCGTTTCCACGTCGAGCCTGTCCTGGAGTCTTGCACTTTCGTTCACGGTCAGCCGGTAGCCGGCGCCCGGCTCGCCTCCGAGCACGCGCTCCCAAGCCTGCCGGGCAGTTGCGTACGAAGCGCGGATCAGTCTCGCCTTCTCATCTGCCGGCGCTTTGCCTTGCGCAGGGCTGACGATGGCGTTCAGCGGTTCGCGAAACGCCATTACGCGGTCGAAGTAATGTTCCAGCCTGTTGCGGCGGCGCAGGTTCACCAAGGTCGCAATTGCGCGCTCCAGCGGCGCTTGGGCGAGCGCGAGCTGGCGTCCACCATCGATGACCGTGTAAGCCTCCCAAAACAGCGCATCCACGCGTTGGATGTCCCTTCGCCAGTCGGCGTCCGCGGTCTTCATATCCTGATATTCGTTGCGGAACGCTGCCCACCTGCCACGCGCGACGCGCATCGCCTTCGACGAGAGTTCGCCCTGCCCCTCGGCCAGCAAAACCAGCACGGGTATCAAGGCGCGGTCCAGCGCTACCATGTCTTCGTGGATGTTTGCGGCAGCCGCCAGCCGGGCGCCGCACATCATCGTCAACAAAATGAAGCCGAGTAACTGTTTCATGATGAAAGCCTTTTGCAGATGCTCTGCCAACTGCGGCATCAAATCCGCGTGTCTCCGCACCTCGAGTTTCAATCCTAGTATCGAACGTGGATTGCGGGATTGATCTGGATCAACAGCGCGAGCGCTAAGGGCGCATGCCGAGGGTGACGACGCCTCCATGCCGCGGGGCGTCCAGCCGCAATGCAGTAAAATGCGCGGTCAATCCCGTCATTCCCGTTTCCGCCGCGCTGCCAGACCAGCGGGTCGCGGCAATACACCCTGCAGAGCCTGATGCCGCTCTATCTGATATTTGCCATCGCATTTCTCGGGTTTACGTGCATAGCCGCCGCGCGCGTCGTGCTGTCGCTGTATGCGCTCGAACTCGGCGCGCACCCGTTCGCCATCGGCGTGCTGGTCGCGATGTTTTATGCGTGCCCGCTATTGCTATCATGGCCGATGGGCTGGCTGTCGGACCGGGTCGTGCCGCGCTGGCCGCTGCTGGTCGGGGCAATGTGCGGCGTGTGCGGCATGGCGGTGCCGTATTTCGTGCGCGAATTGTGGGCGCTCTATGTCGCCGCCGCCATGAGCGGGCTTGCCCTGTCGATCCTGCACGTGAACGCCCAGAACCTGGTGGGCATACTGAGCGGCCCGTCCGAGCACATGCGCAACTTCAGCAACTTCAGCATGATAGGCGCGGCGACGAATTTCGTCGGCCCGCTGGTCGCCGGGCTGGCCATCGACCACACCAGCCACGCCATTGCCTGTCTGTTCGTCGTCGGCATCTGGCTCACGTCGTGTTGCCTGATTTTATGGCGCGGCAAAATATTGCCGAAAAGCAAACGCCCCACTGGACCCAGGATACACATACGCGAAACTCTGTCCGACCGCCGCATCTGGCGCATGCTGACCACCAGCAGCTTGGCGCAGCTCGGCCCGGATGTATTCCAGTTTTATGTGCCTATCCACGGCCATGCCGTCGGGCTGTCCGCAACTGCGATCGGCGCAGTGCTCTCGGCGTTCGCCGTGGCAACGGTCGCGGTGCGCAGCGTGCTGTCGCGCCTGGTTAACCGCTTTGGCGACGAGAGGCTGCTCGCTTATTCGTTTTATCTCGGGGGTGCTGCGCTCATCCTGGTGCCGTTTTGCCACAGCGCGCTGCTGCTCACGGTGGTCTCTTTCCTGTTCGGCTGCGGCATGGGCTGCGGCCAGCCGATTACGCTGATGCTGATGTACAGCCGGTCGCCGCCGGGCCGCAGCGGCGAGACACTGGGCCTGCGCCTCACCGCGAACAACCTGATGCGCGTGCTGGGGCCCGCGGTGTTCGGCTCGGTCGGTTCGGCATTCGGCCTGCTTGCGGTATTCTGGATCAATGCAGCGGTGATGGGCGGGGCCGGCGCACTCGCGTATCCGAAAAAAAATCTGCCGGCGAACCCTGAGACCGGGCCGCAGTAAAACGAGGAGTTGTATCGATGTATAAAAAAATTCTGCAACGCGTATTGCCGCTGGTGATTGCCGCGTTTGGCGCGATGGCCCACGCGCAGAGTTACCCGCAAAAACCGATCAGGCTGATCTTGCCGGTGCCGCCCGGCGGCGTCGCGGATGTCATTGCACGACCGCTCGCGCAGAAACTCACGCAGGACCTCGGCCAACCGGTGGTGATGGACCACCGTCCCGGCGCGACCGGCGCGATCGGGCTGGGCCTCGCGGCGAAGGCGGCACCCGACGGCTACACCCTGCTGTGGGGTTCGACCAACACGCTGTGCATGGGGACCGCGCTGTACGCGAAGTCGCCGCCTACCGACGACTATGCCGCGATCACGCCGGTGATCATTTTTCACAACGTGCTCGTCATGAACAACGCGGTGCCCGCGAATTCTGTCGCCGAGCTGATTGCGCTGGCGAAAGCGCGTCCCGAGGCGCTCAAGTTCGCGTCGTCCGGCGAGGGCAGCACCAACCATCTGACGGCGGCGCTGTTTCAGTCGCTGACGCAGACGAAGCTCACGCATGTTCCTTATAAGGGCGGCGGACCGGCGCTGATCGACGTGCTGGGCGGGCACGTGGAAATGCTGTTCGCGACCGTGCCTTCGGCGGTGAACTACATCAGAGATGGCAGGCTGAAAGCGCTGGTGGTGACGAGCGAGAAGCGCGAAGCCGCGTTGCCGTCCGTGCCCAGCGCAAAAGAAGCCGGCGTGCCTGGCCTCATCGTTTCGACTTTCAACGGCGTTCTCGCGCCGGCGGCGACGCCGCGCAGCATCGTGAACGCGCTTAATGCCGCGATCAAGAAGGCCGCGCATGCGCCGGACATGGTCGAGCGCTATGCCGCGCAGGCCGCGGAGGTCTACACCACGACGCCGGAGCAGTTCGCCACCATGATCCGCAACGACTTCGCGAAGTGGGGCAAGGTGGTCAGGGACATCGGCCTGCGCGTGAACTGAGAGATTTTTATGGCAAAGCTGGTAAGAGACAGGCTCGCGGAACTGGTGCACAGCATCCGCTATCAGGACCTGCCGCCTGAAGTCGTCACCGCGGCCAAGCGGGTGATACTCGATACGCTGGCGTGCGCGGTCGGCGCTATTCGCAGCGAACCCGCGGCGATTGTGCGCAATGTTGCGCGGCAACTCGGCGGCAATGCAGAAGCGACCACCCTGGGTGACGGCGGCAAGACTTCGTGCGCGCTGGCGACGCTGGTCAACGGCACGCTGATCCGCTATCTCGACAACAACGATTACTACTTTGGGCTCGATTCAGCGCATCCGAGCGGCAATCTCGCCCCGGCGCTCGCGGTGGCGGA
>JAIOOZ010000465.1 GCA_021414185.1 Betaproteobacteria bacterium | reverse complement strand
GCATTTGCGCAGTCCGATTTCCCCGCCAAGTCGATACGCATGGTGGTCGGCTTTACCGCCGGCGGTATATCCGACGTGCTGGCGCGAGCGCTCGGCGCGCGCCTGTCGGCGCAGGTCGGCCAGCAGGTCGTGGTCGATAATCGCGCTGGCGCCGGCACTACCATCGCGGCCGAACTGGTCGCCAAAGCACCGCCCGACGGCTACACGCTGTTCATGCAGGACATGACCACGCAGGCGATCAACGCCAGCCTCTACAAGAAACTTCCATACGATACGGTCAAGGACTTCACGCCAATCACGCTGGTGGCGTCGAGCCCGTTGATGCTGGTGGTGCATCCCTCGCTGCCGGTGAAGTCGGTGAAGGAACTGATCGCGCTCGGCAAAGCGAAGCCGGGGCAGATTCCGTTTGCGTCGTCGGGCAACGGCACGATCCTGCATCTCGCGGCCGAAACATTCAAAACCATGGGCGGCATCGACATGATCCACGTGCCATACAAAGGCAGCGCCCAGGCGGTGCAGGCACTGCTGGCAGGCGAAGTCGCGGTGACGTTTTCCACCATGCCGCCGGCACTCGCCAACGTCAAAGCCGGTCGCCTGCGCGCTTTGGGCGTGACGACGCCCAAACGCAATGCAGCGGCGCCGGAAGTGCCGACAGTGGCGGAAGGCGGACTCCAAGGTTTCGACGTCGTGCTCTACAGCGGCGTGCTGGGGCCGGCGGGCCTGCCGGCTGCCGTCGTCGGCAAACTCAACGCCGAATTCATCAAGGCGGTCAACGCGGCCGAGGTGAAGACGGTCTACGCAAGCCTCGGCGTCGATGCGATTACCGATACGCCCGCCGAGTTCGCCGCGCACATCGCCGCGGACATCGACAAACTCGGCAAGGCGGTCAGGGCGTCGGGCGCGCGCGTCGACTGAGGATTGCACGACATGTCATCGAATCCACTGCCGCACCACGGGCGCTACGATTACTCGCCGATCACCGAGCGCAAGGACTACCACTGGCCCGGTGGCAAGCGCCTCGCATTCTGCCTGACGACCAATATCGAATGTTTCGCGTTCGGCAAGGGACGCGGCCACGACAACGCCAAGCACGGCGAGCCGCAGACCCATCGCAATTACTCGTGGCGCGACTACGGCAACCGCGTCGGCATCTGGCGTTTTTTCGATATGTTCGACGAAATGAAATTGCCCGCCGCGCACAACACCAACAGCTGGCTGTATGAAGAGGCGCCGCAGATATTCGACGCGATCCGCCGCCGCGACGATGAAATCGTCGCGCACGGCCGCACCAATGCCGAGAACCTGCACGACTTCAAATGGGAAGCCGACGAAGCGCTCGCGATCAAGGACGTGACCGACACCTTCACCCGCAACGAGGGCAAAGCGCCCAAGGGCTGGATGGGCGCCGGCACGTACGAAAATCCGACCACGCCCGATCTATTGAAGGAAGCCGGCTACCAGTACCTGATGGACTGGCCGTGCGACGACCAGCCGATCTGGATGCGCACGCGCGCTGGCCCGCTGTTATGCGTACCGTACCCGGCCGAGATCAACGATTCGCCGGCGGTGGTGCATCGCCAGCACAGCGCGCGCGAGTTCTGCGACATGATGGTCGACCAGTTCGACGAAATGATAGAGCAGAGCGCGCAGGCACCGCTGGTCTGCAACATCTCGATCCATCCGTACGTGTTCGGCCAGCCGTTTCGCCTGCGCCCGCTGCGTGCAGCGCTCAAGCATTGCCTGGAGCACAAATTGAAAGACCGCCTCTGGCTGTGCAAGCCCTGCGATATCAGCGATTACTGCTACACGCTGCCGCCGGGCATCATCCCGGGCAGCTAATGGCATAATTGAGGCGCTGGTGCGGGTTTTGCGCTTGTGCGTATTGTTTACGCCGGATGTAT
Organism: Betaproteobacteria bacterium; assembly: GCA_021414185.1. Lineage (GTDB taxonomy): Bacteria > Pseudomonadota > Gammaproteobacteria > Burkholderiales > SG8-41 > PALSA-1004. The sequence goes on along the minus strand of JAIOOZ010000465.1, from coordinate 2,489 downwards.
TTTCAGGAGTTCAAAATCATGATTCATTCATTGGCGGTGCGCGCCGTTGCGGCGTGGGTATTGCTTACGGCAGCGGCGTTCGCGCAGGAATATCCGGGCAAGTCGGTGCGCGTGATCGTGCCGTGGGCGGCGGGCGGCTCGACCGATTCGATCGGCCGCATCCTCGCCGCCAAGCTGACCGAGTACACCGGCCAGCAGTTCGTGATCGACAACCGCGCCGGCGCTACCGGCACCATCGGGCACACGCTGGTGGCGAAATCGCCTCCCGACGGCTATACGCTGCTGGTCGGCAGCAACAGCACGTTCGCGATCGCGCCGCACCTTTACAAGACTCTGCAGTACGATAACGATGCGGCGTTCGCGCCGATTTCGCTGCTCGCCATCAGTCCGCAGATTTTGTCGGTGCATCCGTCGATCCCGGCAAAAAACGTAAAAGAACTGATTGCTCTGGCGAAAGCCAGACCCGACGCGCTGGTGTTTTCGTCGGCGGGCCCCGGCAGCACCAGCCATCTCGCCACTGAACTGCTGATGAATTCGACCGGCATCAAGATGGTCCACATACCGTACAAAGGCGGCAGCCCGTCCGCGCAGGCCCTGCTCGGCGGCGAAACCATGTTGTCGTTCGTTGACGTGATCACCGCATTGCCGTTTGCCAAAGTGGGCCGGCTGCGTCCGCTCGCCGCCAGCACGGCCAAGCGCTCGGCGATGATGCCCGAGCTGCCGACCATCTCCGAATCCGGCCTGAAAGGTTTCGAATCGTCGACCACCTTCGCCGCTTTTGCGCCCGCCGGCACGCCGCGCGATATCGTCGCCAGGCTCAACAAGGAGTTGGTGCGCGCACTCGCAGCGGCCGACGTCAAGGAAAAGCTGTTCAACCAGGGCATAGAAACCGTCGGCAGTTCGGCCGAGGAATTCGTCGCCTATAACAAAGCGGAATCTGCCAAGTGGGGCAAGGTCATCCGCGAGCAGGGCATCAAGATCGAATAACCAAGGAGGCCGTGGCACACCGCTTTTGAGCGGCCGCTGCGCGGCATGAGGATGACTTTTTTCGCACCGCGACTGAATCGCATCAAACATTCCCCCAGCAACGCCGCCACGCAGAAAGTGCGCGAGCTGCGCGCGCAGGGGCGCGACATCATAGGCCTCACCATCGGTGAGCCCGATTTCCCGACGCCCGACAACGTCAAGCGCGCAGTGGTCGAGGCGATGGCGCGTAACGACACGCGGTATACGACCGTGGACGGCACTGATGAAATGAAAGACGCCGTGCGGCTGAAGTTCAAGCGCGAGAACGGCCTCGTCTACGCGCGCGACCAGGTCACCGTCGCCAACGGCGCCAAGCAGATCGTGTTCAACGCAATGATGGCCACCGTCTCGCAAGGCGACGAAGTGCTGGTGCCGGCACCCTACTGGGTGTCGTACTGCGACATGGCGCTGGTTGCCGACGGCACGCCGATATCGATCGAGTGCCGCGAAGACAAAGGCTTCAAGCTGACCGCCGAGCAACTCGAAGCGGCGATCACGTCGCGCACCAAGTGGTTGGTGCTCAATTCGCCGGGCAATCCGACCGGCGCGGCCTACAGCCGGGCCGAACTCACCGCTTTGGCCGGAGTCCTGCTGCGCCATCCGCAGGTGTGGATACTGACCGACGATATTTACGAGCACCTGCTGTTCGAAGACCGCGAGTTCGCCACCATCGCCCAGGTTGAGCCCGAACTGTACGAGCGCACGCTTACGGTGAACGGTGTGTCCAAGGCCTACGCGATGACCGGGTGGCGCATCGGCTATGCCGGCGGCCCGAAAGAACTCATACGCAATATGGCGAAGCTGCAGTCGCAAAGCACGTCCAATCCATCTTCGATCAGCCAGGCCGCCGCCATTGAAGCGCTGACCGGCCCGCAGGAGTACGTGCATTTGCGCGCGCTCGAGTTCGAACAGCGGCGCAACGTGGTGGTGCCCATGCTCAATGCGGCGCCGGGACTGACCTGCCGCATGCCCGAAGGCGCTTTCTACGCTTTCCCCAATTGCTCGGGCGTGCTCGGCAAGAAAACGCCGGACGGCAAAAAGCTCGTCACCGAGCAGGATTTCGCGCTCTACCTGCTCGACAACGGCGTCGCCGGCATCCAGGGCGAGGCCTACGGTTTGAGTCCTTATATGCGTTTTTCCATCGCCACCGACCTCGCCACGCTGAAGGAAGCCTGCGGGCGCATTCAGCGCGCCTGCGCCGCGTTGGTTTAGCGTGGGCAGTTAGTCTGCGCCGCGCGGCAATCCACCGCCGTTGTTATTTACTCTGCCGGGCTGCGAATTCGCCGCGTGCAATCGTATCGTGGTGTTGCGGATGCACGGGCCTGCAGTGGCTGAAAAGAAAGGATGAACATGCGGGACAGGAAATCATTCAGTGTCAGTTCCATAGGCACCGTCAAATGCCCGGTGACCGAAATGTCGCAGGGCGGCTGGGCGAAAATCGACTCCGAGATACACCTCGACCC
>JAIOOZ010000464.1 GCA_021414185.1 Betaproteobacteria bacterium | reverse complement strand
TTGAAGCGCGCGACTTCGGCAGCCATATGACGGTCGAATTCAGCGGGCGTGCTGCCAACCGGCTCGGAGCCGTCCGCGGCAAGGCGCTCTTTCACTTCAGCAGTCTGTATGCCCTGGGCGATGGCCGTGCTCAAACGCTGCACCAGCGCCGCCGGCGTTTTCTTCGGCGCAACCACGCCGTACCATCCTATGGTCTCGAAGCCCGGCAGCGTCTCCGCGATTGCAGGAACATCGGGTGCGGCAGCCGAGCGCTTGAGCGACGAAACCGCCATCGCGCGCACCTTGCCGGCACGCGCGAGCGACATGCCGGAGGTGATGCTTGCGAAAACAAGCTGCACCTGGCCGCCCGCGAGATCAGCCAGCGCCTGCGGCGGCCCCTTGTACGGCACGTGCGTGACCTTGATGCCCGCCGCCACGTTGAACAATTCAGTCACGATATGGTTGGAACCGCCGATGCCGGTCGAGCCATAGTTGAGGCGGCCGGGCTGCGACTTGGCGAGGTCGATGAACTCGCGCACCGTGCGCGCCGGCAGCGAGGGATGCACCGCCATTACGTAAGGGTTGCGCGACACATAGCTGACGCCCGCGTAATCGCGCACGACGTCGTAGGGCAATCTCTCGTCGTAGGCGGTCGCGACGAGCTGCGCCACCGCAAGCATCATCAGCGTGTAACCGTCAGGCTGCGCTTTCGCCAGCATCTCTGCCGCAATCGCGCCGGTCGCGCCGGTGCGGTTGTCGACCACCACGCTCTGCCCCAGTGCTTCGGACAGCTTCTGCGCGACCATGCGCGCCGCGAGGTCCGAGCCGCCGCCGGCGGTGAAACCTGCCAGCATCCTGATGGGCCGCGTCGGGTAATCGGCGGCGGTCGCATGCGAAATGAATGAAAACGCAAGCAATACCTGCAGAAGTGAGATTTTCATGTTCATTAATGATTTTGTAGCCGCAGATGAACGCAGATAAGGCAAAAAAAGAAACACGCTGCGTAACAATCCTTGATTTTCATCTGCGTTTATCTGCGTGTATCTGCGGCTAAATGGTTTTTTAAAAACCTACTCGACCTTCGCGCCCGAAACTTTCACCAGCTTGCCCCACTTCTCATGCTCGGAACGTATATAGGCGGCCAGCTCTTCGGAACTGCTGGTAACGATATTGAAACCCTGCGCCGCGATCTTGTCGCGCGTTGCCGGTTCGCGCAGGATTTTGACGATCTCGCCGTTCAGCTTGGCCACCACGTCTTTCGGGATACCGGCAGGCCCGACGATGGCGACCCAGTTGCCGAGATCGAAACCGGGAAATCCAGCTTCTATCATCGACACAGTGTCCGGCAGCACCGGATCGCGCTTGATGCTGGTGACCGCGATAGCGCGCATCTTGCCGGCTTTCACGAAAGGTACCAATTCGGGCATGTTGTTGAACAGGAGCTCGATGTTGCCCGACATCAGGTCTATGCCCGCAGGCCCGCCGCCTTTGTACGGCACGTGCACGAGATCCTTGGCGCCGTAGCCGCGCAGCATTTCCGCCGCGAGATGGCCCGGCGTGCCTATGCCAGACGAGCCGTAGCTCAACTTCCGCTTCTGGGTCAGCGCAATGAGTTCTTTCGGCCCTTTCGCCGGCACCACCGGATGCGCGGCGAGCAGCAACGGTATTTCAGCGACCCGAGTAATCGGCGTGTAGTCCTTCAGCACGTCATAACCCAGTTTCGGATACAGCGTCGCGTTGATCGTGTGGGTCGCGCTGATATTGCCTATGGTGTAGCCGTCCGGCGCCGCGCGCGCAATCGCCTCCGCGCCGATGTTGGCGCCGCCGCCGGGCCGGTTGTCGACGATCACCGTCTGCCCCAGGAGTTCGGTCATGCGCGCGGCTATGATGCGGGCGAGAATGTCGTTGGAGCCGCCCGGCGGGAACGCGATGATGTAGCGGATGGTCTTGGTTGGGAAGACCTGCGCGTATGCGGACGATGCGACCGCGCACAATAGTACCAGCACAACACGAATGCAGTTCTTCAACATGTTTACTCCTCCAATAACCAGCGTAGCGCCTTGCAACTTCCTCCCCTTCAAGGGGAGGACCGAGGTGGGGATGGGTCCAATTCCGTACGGTGCTAAACCCATCCCCATCCCGACCTTCCCCTTGAAGGGGAAGGAGGACAGTTTTTACAGCTTATAGTCCGGATATTTCTGCTCCACCAGCGCGAGCCCCGCCACCCAGTCGCGGCTCGTCGCATCGTACTGTCCCAGATGCCCGAACATGCGCACGCGTTCTTCGCACAGTTCGCGCGACGGCGTGATGAGCTCCGCGCCACCGGACTGCGCGCCGATCTGCACGCGGCACGCGAGTTCCAGGAAGTGATGCTGAATGTACGCCTCTGGTATCGTTTTGCCGCACACCACCGCGCCATGATTGTGCAGCAACATAAGCCATTTGTCGCCCATCGCGCGGGCGAGGCGCGCCGCACCTTCTTTGGTCGCGTCGTCGCCGTCGTAATGATAGTACGCGATCTGCTCATGAAAGCGCATCGCCTGCTGCGACAGCATCAGCAAACCCTGCTTTTGCGCCGATACCGCCATGTTCGCCGGCGAATGCGTGTGCACCACCGCGTTCAAATCGGGACGTTCGCGCAATATCGCGCCATGTATGTTGAACGCGGACGGCGCCGCCTGATAAGACGACGCGAGCACCTGCTTGCCGTCGAGATCGTATTTGACGAGGTTCGACGCGGTGACCTGCTCCATGAACACATTCGCAGGCTTCACCAGGAAATGCGTGGGCGCATCCGTCAGGCGCACCGAGATGTGGTTGTACGTCAGGTCGACGAATACGAAATGCGCGACCAGCCGGTGCGCCGCCGCGAGCTCACAACGCAGCCGCCATTCGGCGGGGCTGACCTGGTCGCGCACGCTTGCCGCGGACGCCGGTAATGGATGATTCATTGGCCTCGGTCCCCGGTCGCCGCAAATGGTGCATAGCGGAAACCGAATCGGTATCATGGATGTTCCACGATTATAGTCGGGGTTAAGCGCGCGAGGTTAAGCAGCCGGGCCGCGCGCCCTCGCTTCACGCAACCAGGGAAAACATGTCAAGAACGCTAGTCAAAAACGCGATCATCGTCTCGATGGACCCGAAAATCGGCGACCTCAACGGCGGCGATATCCTGATCGACGACGAGAAGATCGTCGAAGTCGGCCGCAATATAAGCGCGGACAATGCCGCCGTTATCGACGGCAGCGGCCACATCGTGATTCCCGGCCTCGTTAACGCGCACATCCACACCTGGGAATTTGCGCTGCGCGGCATCGGCGGCAACTGGGTCGGCAGCCGCGATTACCACGCCAACATGCACCAGGGCATGGCCACGCGCTACAATGCGCGCGACGTCTATCTCGCCAACCTGATGGGCTCATTGAACCAGATCCACCATGGTGCTACGACCGTCATGGACTGGTGCCATATCGTCAAGGACGCCGAGATGACCGACGCGGCGATCGACGGACTCGATGAATCCGGCATCCGCGCCATGTTCGCGCGCGGCACCGTCAAGCCGCCGATCAAAAAAGACGCGACGCCTTATTTCAAGATCCCGTATCCGCGCGCGGAAATCGAGCGCCTGCGCAAAGGACGATTCGCGTCCGACGACGGCCGCCTGTCGCTGGCGATGGCGATACTCGGCCCGGACTGGGGCGAATACGACGTTGCGGTGCACGACATCCGGCTCGCGCGCGAACTCGGCCTCATCAACTCCGCGCACTCTTACGGACGCAAAGGCAAGCGCGTGGTCGAGGACGGCTATCCGCGGCTGGCGAAGGACGGCCTGCTCGGCCCCGACCACAATATCGCGCACGGCAACTGCTTCGACGAAGACGAACTGAAAATCGTGCTCGATGCCGGCTGCACGATCACCGCAACGTGCCTGACCGAAATGCTCAATTACGAGCAGCCCGCGATGATAGGCCGCATGGCGAAATTCGGCGCCATGCCTTCGATCGGCTCCGACTGCGACCCGTATTTCAACAGCTCGATGCTGTGGGTCATGCGGCACGCGTTCCAGCACCAGCGCGAACTCGACAACCGCAGCCTCTATGCGCTGGGCAAATGGCCGGCCGCCAGCCAGCATTCGACGCAGACGCACGACGCGCTGCACTGGGCGACCATGGGCGGCGCAACAGCGCTGCAGCTCGATCACAAGATCGGCTCGATCACGCCCGGCAAGCAGGCCGATCTCACGTTCTTCAATACCGGCGGCATGAATCTCTTTTCTTCGATGCCCGGCGGCGACCCTGCGCATGCGATTGTGCTCTATGCGGAGGCCGCCGACATCGACAACGTGATGATCGCAGGCCGTTTCGCGAAGCGCGATGGCAAGCTTGTATTTCCTGCGGACAAGCTCGCGAAGCTGCGCGACGAGGTGCTGGCTTCGCGCGAGCGCCTCATGCATGAGGCCGGCTACTCGTACAAAAGGGTCGAGCACGGCCCGCAGCCGGAACGGTTCGCGTGAGACACGGAGTGGGGACATTATTTTTCTCGTCATGCCGGCGCAGGCCGGCATCCAGAAAATCGCGGTTCTTCCTGGATTCCCGCCTTCGCGGGAATGACGGCGTGTCAGGGCAACGATTGGTACGAGCATCGGCTTTTTGCGCAGCATTACTTGCCCTGGGCGCGGACGCCAACGCGCAAACCGCGGACAAATGGCCGACGCGGCCGATTCGCATGCTGCACGGTTTCATTTCCGGCGGCAGCGTGGACATCACCGCGCGGCTGCTCGCCGCGCAGATGACCGACATGCTGGGCCAGCAGGTCATCGTCGACGGCCGTCCCGGCGCGGGCGGCACCACCGGCGCGTCCATCGTGGCGAAAAGCGATCCCGACGGTTACACGCTGTTCCTGATGGCGTCCGGGCACGCAACTTCACCGGGGCTTTACCGCTCGCTGCCGTACGACCCGGTGAAGGATTTCACGATGGTCTCGATGGTCGCGAGCAACCCGATGGTGGTGCTGACGAATCCGACGTTCCCCGTAAAAACCATGCAGGAGCTGGTGCAGCGCGCGAAAGCGGCGCCCGGCCAGATCAACTATGGATCGGGCGGCGTCGGCAGCGGCATGCATCTGGCGGCCGTATTGTTCCAGGCGCGCGCGGGCGTCCAGTTCAACCATGTGCCGTACAAGGGCGGCAA
>JAIOOZ010000463.1 GCA_021414185.1 Betaproteobacteria bacterium | reverse complement strand
ATGTAGTCGGCGCCGGTGGTGCCCGGATAGCCGAGGTAATGCGCCTGCACCGGCGCCGGCCGCCGCGCCAAAACCGCAAGCCGGCTGCCTGTTGTGTGCCCAGCGAGCTCGACAAGCACGTGGATGCCGGCCTGCGCGATGCCGGCAGCAAGCTCGGCATCGGTCATGGCGTGCGCGTCGATGAAATGGTCTACGCCGGCCGCAATCGCCTTGCGGTATGGGCTGCCGTCGTCAGGCCCGTATGAATAGGCAAAAATCTCGAAGCGCGCGCGATCGTGCAATGTGAACACATTGGCGAGCACATGCCCGACCGGGTGATCGCGAAAATCGCGCGACAGGTAGGCGATGCGCAGACGCCCGCCATCGGCGTCAGGTGCGCGCGAAATCTCTGTGATGCCGCGCGCGCATTCGGCCGCGTGATAAGCCGCGACTTTTTTCCGCAATTCGGGCGCGAGCCCGAGATAGACCGCCGTCAGCGGAGAAACACAGCGCATCCATTCTGCCGCCGGCTCGTTTTCTATCATCTTCCGCAGGACGTTCGCATGGATGGCGGCGCGGTCCCAGTCGCAGGCTTCGAGCAGGCAATGCATGAGCTGCTCGCGGGCGGGTGCGAACGCCGCGCCGCCATCGACCGCCGCCTGATAGTGCTGCGTCGCCTCTTCGCGGCGTCCGGATGCACGCATGACGTTCGCGAGGTTGTAGTGCGCAGGCGCGCAGCGCGGATCGGACTCCAGCGCGCGCTGCAGCCATTCGACGCCTTCCCTGGGCTGGTCCTGTTCGAGCAAAACGACGGCGAGATTGGTCGCCACCAGCGGGTCGCGCGGAAACTGCGCCGCCGCTTCGCGCAATACGAGTTCCGCATCGCGCAGGCGGCCGTCCCGGCGCATAGCCAGGCAGCGGTCTATCAGGGGTTGGGCTGACGCGCGCCGCTGGAACGCGGCCCGCAGAAGTTTCCACAGCATGGTGCGTTAACCGCGGGACAAATTGCAGCCGCCGCTTGTCAGTCGCGGCCGCCGCGCATGACGCGGCAACCGCGGCCTCAATCAGCTCTCGGTGTCGAGAAAACTGCGCAGGCGCTCGGAACGCGACGGGTGGCGCAGCTTCCTGAGCGCCTTCGCTTCGATCTGGCGGATGCGCTCGCGCGTGACGTCAAACTGCTTGCCGACTTCCTCGAGCGTGTGGTCGGTATTCATTTCGATGCCGAAGCGCATGCGCAGCACCTTGGCTTCGCGCGGCGTCAGCGTATCGAGCACGTCCTTGGTGGCGTCGCGCAGGCTCGCGTAAACGGCCGAATCCGACGGCGCCATCGTCGTCTGGTCTTCGATGAAATCGCCAAGGTGCGAATCGTCGTCGTCGCCGATCGGCGTCTCCATCGAAATCGGTTCCTTGGAAATCTTGAGGATCTTGCGGATTTTCTCCTCGGGCATTTCCATTTTCTCGGCCAGCAGCGCCGGGTCGGGCTCCTGCCCGGTCTCCTGCAAAATCTGGCGCGAGATGCGGTTCATCTTGTTGATGGTCTCGATCATGTGCACCGGGATGCGGATCGTGCGGGCCTGGTCGGCGATCGAACGCGTAATGGCCTGGCGTATCCACCACGTCGCGTAGGTCGAGAACTTGTAGCCGCGGCGGTATTCGAACTTGTCCACCGCCTTCATCAGGCCGATGTTGCCTTCCTGGATCAGGTCGAGGAACTGCAGGCCGCGGTTGGTGTACTTCTTGGCGATCGAGATCACGAGGCGC
>JAIOOZ010000417.1 GCA_021414185.1 Betaproteobacteria bacterium | reverse complement strand
CGCAGTTTCGCGATGGTGGCAACCGGCGGTGCAGGTCCCGTGCACGTCGTGGAAGTCGCGCGCAAGCTGCAGATCCCGCGCGTGCTGGCGACCATAGCAGCGGGCGCCGGGTCCTGCCTCGGTTTGCTGGCAGCGCCAGCGCGCGTTGATCGTTCGTGGTCGAACCCGACGCTGGTTGCGGCCATCGACTGGAAAAAAGTGGCTAATGCATTCGACGACATGCGCGCCGATGCCGAAGAAGAATTGAGTTCCGCGGGTGCGCGCGATGCCAGCCTCAAGTGGTGGATAGGCGCCGAGATGCGCTATGCGGGCCAGGGCCACAATGTGTCGGTCACGCTGCCGTGGCGTAAAGTGAACGCCGCGATGTCGCCGGCGTTGATCCGCGAGTTCGAGCGCAGCTACCGGCAGTTCTACGGCCATCTCGTGCCGGGTGCCGCACCGCAGGTGATTACATGGCGGTTGACTGGACGCTCGGTCGTTAAAAACCACCGCTTCACCTGGGGCGACTCACGCGTAGGAACCAAACCCATCATGCGCGGCAAGCGTTCGATCTTCCATCCGCTGAAACAAAAATTCCTGCCGGTGCCGGTGTACGACCGTTACTCGCTGAAGCCCGGCACCCGGCTCGCCGGTCCGGTGATACTGGAAGAGCGCGAATCGACTTTGGTGGTGCCGATCGCCGCCGAAGTGAAAATACTCGCCGATTACACGGTGTCGGTGACGATCAAGGAATTCACATGAAAAAAATGAAACTCGATCCCGTCTCGCTGGAAATCCAGTGGAAGCGCCTGGTCAGCATGGTCGACGAAGCATCGGCCGCGTTCGTGCGCACTTCGTTTTCCGTGCTGGTGCGCGAAGCGAACGATTTCGCGGTGGTGCTCACCGACGCCGAAGGCCATTCGATCGCGCAGTCGGTGCTGTCCATCCCGTCGTTTATCGGCACGCTGCCGGCGACGGTCAAGCACTTCCTGAAAAAATTCCCGGCGCGCACGCTGAAACCCGGCGACGTGATGATCACCAACGACCCGTGGATGGGCACCGGCCACATTCACGACGTGAACATCGCGATGCCGATATTTTACAAAGGCAAAAT
>JAIOOZ010000416.1 GCA_021414185.1 Betaproteobacteria bacterium | reverse complement strand
ATCTTCTTGATCAGGCGCACGTAGGTGTCGATGTCTCGCTTGATCGTCGCGCCGAACTGCTCAGGCGTGTCGCCGATTATTTCGTAACCCAGTTCGCTGAAGCGCTGCTTCAAATCCGGCGACTTCAGCGCGTTGACGGTTGCCGCGCTGAGCTTGGCCGCAACGTCTTTCGGCACTCCTGCGGGCGCAACGAGACCAAACCAGGCGTCGACTGCATAACCTTTGACGCCGGACTCGGCTATGGTCGGCAGATCGGGGGCGGCAATCATGCGTTTGGCTCCAGCGACCGCGATCAGGCGCAACTTGCCCGCCTTCGCATGCGGGGCAACCGCGGCGTAATCGGCGAGCATCATGTCGATCTGGCCGGCGATCACGTCGGTGACGGCAGGCGCCGTGCCTTTGTACGGTACATGCACGATATCCGTCCCGCTCATCGACTTGAACAACTCGGCGGCGAGATGCGAGATGGCACCGGTTCCCGAGCTGCCGTAACTCAACAGGCTCTTTTTCGCCTTCGCCACCGCTATGAGCTCTTTAACGTTTTTCGCCGGCACAGTCGGATTGACCGCCAACGCATAGGGCACGACGGCGACATTGCTGAGCGGCGTCAGCTCGTGCGGATCGTAACCGAGCTTGGGATACAAACCCACGGCGACTGCCATATTGCTCATGCCGCACATGATGACCGTGTAGCCGTCGGGTGGCGCCTTGCTGCCGTATTCGACGCCTATGGTGCCGCCGGCGCCGCCGCGGTTTTCGATGACCGTGGGGTGCCCCCACAATTCGGTCCACTTCTGGCCGACGATGCGCGCGATGATGTCGTTGGGACCCGCGGGCGCGAACGGCACTATGATGCGGATCGGTTTGGCCGGGAAATTCGCTGCCGGCTGAGCGACGCATGGCGTGGCGCACGCAGCAACCGCCGCCGCGCCGACAATTAGCAATGGATTAAGCAGGTTCATGAACGTGGTCTCGGTTTCGCCGGATTAAAGCGCAAGTAATTAGCAAGGCCTGTGCCCGCGCGCACGCCTGTGTATGCGGCTGCGCCACAGCATTATCGCCGCAATCCGGTGCGACGATGAACGTTACCGCACCGGCTTGGGGCTATTCGAGCTTGATGCCCGCCGCCTTGATCACCTTGGTGTACTTGTCGATTTCAGCCTTGATGAGCTGGGTGAACTCGGCCGGCGTGTTGGTCAGCGGCTCGGCGCCGTTGCGCTCGAACTGCTCTTTCATTTCCGGCGATTTCGCGATGGCAGTGAGTTCCGTTTGCAGCCGCTTCAATATCGGTGCGGATGTCCCTTTGGGCGCAAAGAACCCCAGCCACAACGACGCGTCGAAGCCGGGAAAGCCGGATTCCGCCACCGACGGCACGTCAGGCAGTGACGGCGAGCGTTTGGGCGTGCCTACCGCGAGCGGGCGCAACCGCCCGGCTTTCGCCTGTGTGAGCACCGCCGGCATGCTGCCGAACAAAGCCTGCACCTGGCCGCCCAGCGTCGCGGTATTGGCCGGCCCGTTGCCGTTGTACGGCACGTGCACGACGTCGATGCCTGCCGCGGTCTTCAGCATTTCCATCGCCAACTGCGTCGTGGTGCCGGTGCCCGCCGATGCGTAGTTGAGCTTGCCCGGCTGCGACTTTGCCAGCTCGATGAATTCCTTGAGCGAGTTCGCCTTGACGCCTGGATTGACCACCAGCAGATACGGCGTGGTCGCCACCAGCGTAAGCGGTTCGAAATCCTTGACCGGATCGTATTTCAGTTTGGCGTAGGCGCCGGCTGCGATCACATGCGTGCTGGTAGTGCCCATGGTGAGCGTGTAGCCGTCGGGATTGGCGCGCGCGGCGATTTCCGTGCCTATGGTGCCGCCCGCGCCGCCGCGGTTGTCGATCACCACCTGCTGATTCAAACGCTCGCCGAGTTTCTGCCCGACGATGCGCGCGATGATGTCGGTTGAGCCACCCGGCGGGAAGGCCACGATCAGCCGGATCGGCTTCGTGGGGTAGGCCTGCGCGCCGGCCAGCGCGCACGGCAACAGCAATGCCAAAACTGCCGCCCGGCAGCACGCGCTCGTGAAATTCATCATTGCTTTCTCCTCGGTGTCTATGGCCGCCTCTGAGGGCGGTGCCTGCATTTAACCATTCCCGGCGGTTTCAGCCAATCGGGGATGGTATTTTCAACAATTCGGCTAGTCGCGCGTCAAGGCGCCCGATTTGATCAGCTTGTCGATGCGCGCGACCTCCCGCTTGACGAACGCTCCGAACTGTTCGGGCGTCCCGCCTTCGACTTCCAGACCCAATTCGTCCAGCCGCCGCTTGACGTCCGGCAGTTTGAGTATGCGGTTGGATTCCGCGTTCAACTTGTCGATGATCGCGCGCGGCGTTTTCGCCGGCGCCGCCATGCCGAACCAGACGATAGCCTCGGCGTCCTTGATCCCCGCTTCTGCCAGGGTGGGAACATCGGGCAACAGCGCCTGTCGCTTGGCGCTCGCCAGTCCGACCACGCGCACGCGGCCCGCTTTGATCTGCGTTTCAGCCGACACCGTCGTCGTATGCATGAACTGGATCTGACCGCCGATCAGGTCGGTAATGGCCGGCCCCGAACCTTTATACGGCACGTGCGTCACGTTGAAGCCGGTAGCGGCCTGGAAGAGCGCAAGCCCGATATGCAGGCTGCTGCCGACGCCCGAAGAGCCCCAGCTCACCTTGCCTGAATTCGCTTTCAGGTAATCGAGCAGCTCTTTGGGATTTTTCACCGGCAGCGCAGGGTTCGCCAGTATCAGCAGCGGCGCATAGCCGAAAAATATCACGGGCGCGAAGTCATCGACTTTATACGGCGCCGACTTGCTGAGCATCGGGCTGTTCACATTGGGGCCGGGATTCGACAGCAGAAGCGTGTAGCCGTCAGGCGCTGCCCTGGCAACGGTCTCAGCGCCGATCAGGCCGCCGGCGCCTGGACGGTTGTCGATAATGAACTGCTGCCCCCAGCTTTCCAGGAGCTTGCCCGCGATAAGCCGGGCGATAACGTCGTTAGATGCACCCGGCGTGAACGGCACCACCCAGCGCACCGATTTGTCCGGATATCCGGCGGCCGCACTCTTCGGCTGCGCTCCTGCATGGGCAATGAATGCGCTGCACGCGGCCGCGACCGCCACTCGTAAGATCAAATGCATGTTTGTCTCCTCCGTTTGCAACAGACGTCTATTTTTTTGCTGCTTCCAGCACTTCCGGATTCATGACATTGATCGGCTTGCCTGCGGCATACGCGAGTATCTGGTCGAATATGTCCGTGAACTGGACTTCGAATTCGTCGCGCCCGACGTAACCGATATGCGGAGTGCACACCACGTTGTCCATATTGAGCAGCGGATGCTTGGTATCAACCAGCGGCTCTTCCTCATACACGTCGACCGCCGCCATGCCCGGCCGTCCGGCACGCAGCGCATCTACCAGCGCGCCCGGCGCGATCAGGCCGGCACGGCTGGTGTTGACGATCAGCGCCGTCGGCTTCATGCGCGCGAGGTCTTCCGCCGTCACGATGCCGCGCGTAGCATCGACCAGCCGCATATGCAGCGATATCACATCGCACTCTTCGAAGAACGTATCCTTGTTCGGCGCCGCGCTGTAACCATCCGCGCGTGCCGTCGACAGCGAAGCTTCGCGCGCCCACACCAGCACTTTCATGCCGAACGCCTTGCCAAAGCCCGCCACTACGCTGCCGATGCGGCCATAGCCATATATGCCGAGCGTTTTGCCGCGCATGCCGTAGCCGACGTCCACCTGCCATTTGCCAGCCTTTAACGCCGCCATTTGCTTCGGAATCTGGCGCAGCGAAGCGAGCACCAGTCCCCACGTCAGTTCGGCAGTCCCGTACGACGGCCGCCCCGGATGCTGGCTCGACGACAGGATGACTCCTTTGCGCGTCAACGCGTCGAGGTCGATGTGCGGAAAGACACTGCGCTGGCTCACGAGCTTCAACTTGGTCAGCCGTTCGATCAGCGGCGTGCGTATCGGCGTGCGCTCGCGGATCAGCACCAGCGCCTCGGTGTCCTTCAGCCGCTTGGCGAGCTTATCGACGTCCTTGGTGTGGTCGTTCCAGATCGTGACATTGTGACCGGCGAGCTTGCTGAAGCACGGCAGCGTGCGGATGGTGTCGTGGTAGTCGTCGAGTATCGTGATGTTCAATTTAAACCTCTAAAAACTTTAGCCACAGAGGACACAGAGAGCACAGAGGTAAAAGCTAAGAATCTCTAAACACATTAACTTTAAGCGTCTATTCAGAACTTATACTGAATACCAATTAGTGCTTTTCTTTTGAACTCCCTCTGTATTCTCTGTGCCCTCTGTGGCAATTTGATTTTGACTTAATTTAACCAGCCGCTTGCCTTAACCTGCGCCAGCACTTCATCGACGATCTCCGGCGCTCGGCCCACGTAGGTTGTCGGGTCGAGTGCCGCCTTCAGTTCCTGCTCGCTCATCGCATCGCGCACCCGCTTGTCGGCCATCAAGGCTTTGTCGAAGCTGATGCCGTTTTCAAGGCCGTGCATGGATATCTCATACACCAGCTCATGCGCGGTCTGTTTGCCCACTTTAGTAGACAACACG
>JAIOOZ010000415.1 GCA_021414185.1 Betaproteobacteria bacterium | reverse complement strand
CAACATGGACGAGGCGATGCTCGACTCGAAGGCCGCGATGACGACCTTCCTCAACCTGATAGCGTCCGAGCCCGACATATCCCGCGTGCCCGTCATGATCGATTCGTCCAAATGGGACGTAATCGAGGCAGGGCTGAAGTGTGTGCAGGGCAAGTGCGTGGTCAATTCGATCAGCATGAAAGAAGGTGAAGAAGAATTCATCAAGCACGCGAAACTCGCGCGCCGTTATGGCGCCGCCGTCGTGGTGATGGCATTCGACAAGAAAGGCCAGGCCGATACGCTGGAGCGCCGCCGCGAGATCAGCAAGCGCTCGTACGAGATCCTCGTCAACGACGTGGGCTTCCTGCCGGAAGACGTCATCATCGATCCGAACATTTTCGCGATCGCGACCGGCATCGAGGAGCACAGCAACTACGGCAAGGACTTCATCGCCGCGACGCAATGGATACGCGAGAACCTGCCGTACGCGAAAGTGAGTGGCGGGCTGTCGAATATTTCATTCTCGTTCCGCGGCAACGACGGCGTGCGCGAGGCGATACACACCGCGTTCCTTTACCACGCGGTGAAGGCTGGCCTCACGATGGCGATCGTCAACGCCGGCCAGATCGGTGTCTACGACGAAATCCCGAAAGAACTGCTCGAGCACGTCGAGGACATCATCTTCAACCGCCGGCCGGATGCCGCCGAGCGCATGGTGAAATTCGCCGAGACGGTGAAGAGCGGCGGCAAGGTGCAGGTCGAAGACCTCGAATGGCGCAAGGGCACGGTGGAAGCGCGGCTCACGCACGCGCTGGTGCGCGGCATCACCGATTACGTGGTCGAGGACACCGAGGAAGCGCGGCAGAAACTGCTCAACAACGGCGGGCGGCCGATCCAGGTCATCGAAGGTCCGCTGATGGACGGCATGAACGTGGTCGGCGATTTGTTCGGCGCGGGCAAGATGTTCCTGCCGCAGGTGGTGAAAAGCGCGCGTGTCATGAAGCAGGCGGTCGCGCACCTGATTCCGTTCATCGAAGCGGAAAAGCTGAAGTCCGGCGATTCGCGCCCCAAGGGCAAGATATTGCTCGCGACCGTGAAAGGCGACGTGCACGACATCGGCAAAAATATCGTCGCCGTCGTGCTCCAGTGCAACAACTACGAAGTCATCAACCTCGGCGTCATGGTGCCGTGGTCCAAGATCGCGCAGGTCGCGCGCGACGAGAAATGCGACATCATCGGCCTGTCGGGGCTCATCACGCCCTCGCTCGAAGAGATGGCGCACAACGCGCGCGAAATGCAGCGCGAAGGATTCAATATTCCGCTGCTGGTCGGGGGTGCCACGACTTCGCGCACACACACCGTGGTCAAGATCGCACCGGGCTATCAGGGCCCGGTGATCTGGGTGCCGGACGCGTCGCGCAGCGTCAGCGTGTGCAGCAACCTTTTGTCGGATGACCTGAAGGCGGGTTATCTCGCCGACGTCAAAGCGGAATACGCGCGCATCAAGACCCAGCACGAGAACAAGGCGGGCCCCGGGCCCATGCTGAAACTCGCGGAAGCGCGGCGCAACGGTTTCAAAACCGACTGGCGCACTTACACGCCGCCGGTGCCATCCTTCCTCGGCATCAAGCAGCTGAAAAACTACACGCTCGCGGAAATCGCCGAGCACATCGACTGGGCGCCGTTCTTCCAGACGTGGGAACTCGCGGGTTCGTACCCGAAAATCCTCGACGACGAAATCGTCGGCAAGGAAGCGAAGAAGGTGCTCGCCGACGGCCAGACGATGCTGAAGAAAATCATCGAAGGCAAATGGCTGACCGCCAACGCGGTGTTCGGCATCTACCCCGCGAACAGCGTCAATGGCGGCGACGACGTCGAAATCTACGCCGACGAGAAGCGCGACCGCGTGCTGATGACGTGGCACAACCTGCGCCAGCAGAACGTGAAACCGGGCGGGCGCCCCAATCTGTGCCTCGGCGATTTCATCGCGCCGAAGGAGTCGGGTGTAAAGGACTACATCGGCGCGTTTGCCGTCACTGCGGGCGGCGGCATCGACAAGCGCGTGAAAGCGTACGAAGACAAGCACGACGATTACAATTCGATCATGCTGAAAGCGCTTGCCGACCGTCTTGCCGAAGCGTTCACCGAACTCCTGCACAAGCGCGTGCGCCGCGAATTCTGGGGCTACGCGAAAGACGAGGGCCTCGACAATGTCGAGCTGATCGCCGAGAAGTATCGCGGCATCCGTCCGGCGCCCGGTTATCCGGCATGTCCTGATCACACCGAGAAAGGCCCGCTGTTCGAGCTTCTGCGGGCGCCTGAGGTCGGTATTACGGTTACCGAGAGCTACGCGATGTGGCCGGCGTCGTCGGTCAGCGGCTTTTACCTGTCGCATGCCGAATCGCAATACTTCGCGGTTGGCAAGCTCGCGCGTGACCAGGTCGAGGATTATGCGCGGCGCAAGGGCATGACTGCCGCCGACGCGGAGCGCTGGCTGGCGCCCTATCTCGCCTACGAGCCGGCGCCGCTGGCACGCGCACCCGAAGCCGAAGTCGCGTAAATTACGACGCCATGTTCTCCGCCGCCGAGGTCGCACAATTCAAGCGTGACGGTTACATCGTCGCGCGCGCCTTGGCCGCGCCCGGCGACTGCGCTGCGATCAGGGCGATTGCGCAGCGTGATCTCGCGGCAGCCAAACCGCCGGTCGAGTACGAAACCGATACGAAGTATCCGGGAGCGCCGGCGTCGCTGGACGCGCCGGGCGGCCGCACCGTGCGCCGGCTCCTGCAGGCGTGCGCGCGCGATCCGGTAATCGTGCGCTGGGCGACGCAGCCTGCCATCGCGGGCCGCCTGAAACAACTGATCGGCCCGCAGGTCGAGCTCTCGCAGGTGCACCACAACTGCGTGATGACGAAAAACCCGAGCTACAGCAGCGTCACGAACTGGCACCAGGACATACGCTACTGGTCGTTCACGCGGCCCGAACTGGTGTCGGTGTGGCTGGCGCTCGGGCGCGAATATTTCGAGAACGGCTGCCTGCTGGTGCTGCCGGGTTCGCACGTCATGGATTTCGGTCCGCAACAAATGGATGAGGCATTGTTCCTGCGTCCCGACGTCGAAGCCAACAAGCCGTTGATCGTCGAACTCGAACCGGGCGACGTGCTGTTTTTTCACTGCCGGACTTTGCACGCGGCCGGAAACAACCAGACCGCGGACACCAAGTTCTCGGTGGTGTTCACGTATCGCGCCGCCGACAATCTGCCGCTCGCCGGCAGCCGTTCCGCCTCGCTGCCCGGCATACCGTTGTAGGCTGAATACCAACGTCATTGCGGCTTTCGCGTTACAGTAGTGCTGGTTCCAGCGTGCGCTGGAATGACCTCGTGATTTCAGTGGCTGACCGGCGTTAAATGAAAATCCACATCCTCGGCATCTGCGGCACTTTCATGGGCGGCATCGCGGCGATCGCGCAGGCCGCGGGCCATACCGTGACCGGCTGTGACGCCAACGTGTATCCGCCGATGAGCACCCAGCTCGAGGCGCAGGGGATCAAGCTGATCGAAGGCTTCGCTGCCAGCCAGTTGAGCCTGAACCCCGACGTGTTCGTGATCGGCAACGTGGTCGCGCGCGGCAATCCGCTGATGGAAGAAATCCTCAATCGCGGCCTGCCGTACATCTCGGGACCGCAATGGCTCGCTGAAAACGTGCTGCGTGGGCGCTGGGTGCTGGCAGTGGCCGGTACTCACGGCAAGACCACGACGACGGCGATGCTGGCGTGGATGCTCGAGCACGCCGGGCTCAAGCCGGGTTTCCTGATCGGCGGC
>JAIOOZ010000055.1 GCA_021414185.1 Betaproteobacteria bacterium | reverse complement strand
CAGCAGGTCCATGTCGCCGGGGTCGATCATTTTTTCGGCGACCAGCCGGTCACGCAGCCAGTCCACGAGCCCGCGCCAGAACGGCGTGTGCACCAGGATGATGGGCATGTTGCGCACCTTGTGCGTTTGCACCAGCGTCAGCGCCTCCAGCAATTCGTCGAGCGTGCCGAAGCCGCCGGGCAGTACGACGTAGGCGGTCGCAAAGCGCACGAAGGTGACCTTGCGCGCGAAGAAGTGCCGGAACGACAGGCTGATGTCCTGGTAGGTGTTGGGGAACTGCTCGCGCGGCAGCTCGATGTTGAGCCCGACCGCCGGCGACTTGCCGAAGTAGGCGCCCTTGTTGAAGGCCTCCATCATGCCGGGGCCGCCGCCCGAGATCACGCTGAAGCCGGCGTCCGACAGGCGGCGCGCGATCTGCTCGCCGAGCATGAAGTACGGATGGTCGACCGGCACGCGCGCGCTGCCGAACATGCTGACCGCGGGCTGGATGTTGCCGAGGCGTTCGGCCGCCTCGAAAAATTCTGACATAATGCCGAACATGCGCCATGATTCGCGCGCCCATCCGGGTTCGGATGTCACGCGTGGCGGAACTTTGCTGGGATGGCTCATGTTCGACTCCTCTTTTTCCGTATACGCCTGTGGTTGACGCTGAATGACGAAGACCCTGCTGCTGGTGGACGGCTCATCGTACCTGTATCGGGCGTTTCACGCGATGCCCGATTTGCGCAACAGCAAAAACGAACCGACCGGCGTGATCCGCGGTGTGTTGAGCATGTTAATGCGCCTGCACAAGGAGCATCCGTCCGATTATAGCGCCTGCGTTTTCGACGCCAAGGGAAAGACGTTCCGCGACGATCTTTACCCCGCATACAAGGCCAACCGGCCGTCCATGCCCGACGATCTGGCGCTGCAGATAGAACCGCTGCATGCGGCAATTCACGCCATGGGCTGGCCCCTGATCATGGTGGCAGGCGTCGAGGCCGACGACGTCATCGGCACGCTCGCGGTGGAGGCGCAAAAGCGCGGCATGCGCACCGTGATTTCGACCGGCGACAAGGACATCACCCAGCTCGTCAACCCGCTGGTGACGCTCGTCAATACGATGTCGAACGAAACGCTCGACGAGGCCGGCGTCGAAAAGAAATTCGGCGTCAAGCCGGAGCGCATCGTCGACTATCTCGCTTTGGTCGGCGACTCTGTCGACAACGTGCCGGGCGTGGAGAAAGTCGGTCCCAAGACAGCGGTCAAGTGGCTCACGCAATACCACACGCTCGACAACATTGTCGCGCACGCGGGCGAAATCGGCGGCGTGGTCGGCGAGAACCTGCGCAAGGCGCTCGACTGGCTGCCGCAGGCGCGCGCTCTCGTGACCATCAAGTGCGACGTCGAGCTGCCGGTCAAGCTGGAAGATCTTACGCACGACAAGCACGACGACGCGAAGCTGGCAGAACTTTTCGACCGCTTTGAATTCAAGTCCTGGCGGCGCGAGCTTGAAAGGAAAGACGAGGAAGGAGAGACGAGAGACGGAAAAAAACCTGACCCGGCGCCACAGGATCTAACCGCCTCTCGTCTATCGCCCGGCGTTTCTCGGGATTACGAAACCATCTTGACCGAGAGCCAGCTCGACGACTGGCTCGCGAAAATTTCCGGCGCGGCACTCGTCTCACTCGATACCGAAACCACCAGCCTCGATCCGCTCGCCGCGCGCCTGGTCGGGATATCGCTCGCGGTGGAGCCTGGCCGCGCCGCATATATTCCGCTTGCGCACAACTATGCGGGAGCACCGCAACAGCTGGCGCTGGACGCGGTTCTAAAAAAACTGAAGCCCTGGCTCGAAGACGAAGGCCGGCACAAGCTCGGGCAGAACCTCAAATACGACACGCACGTGTTTGCCAATCACGACCTGCATCTGAAAGGTGTCCTGCACGACACCCTGCTGCAGTCGTACGTGCTGGAAAGCCACAAGCCGCACAACATGGACGATCTGGCGACCCGCCATCTCGGCGTCAAGACGATCACGTTCGAAGAGGTCGCAGGCAAGGGAGCGAACCAGATCGGTTTCGACCAGGTGTCAGTCGAGCGCGCCGCGGAATACGCGTCGGAAGACGCCGACATCACGCTGCAATTGCATCACGCGCTTTTCCCGCAGATTGAAAATGACGCGAAGCTCGCGAAAATCTATCGCGAAATCGAAATGCCGGTAATGGTCGTACTGCAGAAAATGGAGCGCAACGGCGTGCTGCTCGACGGCGCGCTGCTCGATGCGCAGAGCCGCGAGCTCGGCATCAAGATGATGGACATCGAGGCGGCCGCGCATAAACA
>JAIOOZ010000054.1 GCA_021414185.1 Betaproteobacteria bacterium | reverse complement strand
CTTTTTTCGGCGACCAGCCATATACCTTCGCGCAGGCGCCGCCCATCAGCATGGCCCGCTCGCCGGCGTTCAGACGGTTGGTCAGGCGAAAAGACTCGACGCCCTGTTCGTAGTTGACCAGTGAGTAGGTGCGGGTCCAGTCGGTGCCCCACAGGCAGCGCTCGAAGCCCCAGGCGTCGAACACGCGGGCGAGAGGGTCCCAGATATCTGGGTACGGAAAAGGCTCGCGCGACATGGTGCAGACGCCGCTCACCTTGAGCGCCGCATTCGGGCGGCGCGCGAGTGCCAGCACTTTGGGCAGGTCGGCCCACACGTTGGCTGGCGCCGGCTTCGTGCGAGGCTGATAGAAACCGAGATGGTCGATGACAAAGCGTGTCTGCGGATGACTGTCGATCAATACGGTGCCCGTGTCCAGATTGTTGCCGCACTGCAGATTAACCGGAAGATCGTGACGCGCGGCAGCGCGCAGAGTGCGGTCGATTCCCGCCATGTTGAGATCCGCCGCAGTCTTCAGCGCGAACATAACGCGGACAGCAACCGCTCCCGGCGTCTTTTTCCATTCTGCGATGATGTCGTCCACAGCCGGATCATCCGGATTCACCGGCTTGACGATGGCGAAGCGGCCCGGATAAGCGCGCTGCACGTCGATCGCATAGCTGGCGTCGTATCCGTAGAGGGAATTGGCCGAGACGTTGATCGCGCCATCCACGCCGACCTTGTCCATGGCCGCCACCATCTCGTCCGCCGTTACATGGTCAGGCCAGTCGTGAGGCGGCTTGCGCCATGGACGTTGCGGCGTGTTGGCGGCATAAGCGTGGACTTGCGAATCGATGATCATTGCTGCGAAGTTCCTTCAACGCGGTTTCATGGTATTCCAGCAGGTTGCGGCTTCGCGTACCAGGACTTCACGCCCGCATGATCGCGCACCGCGTCGTGCACGCCTATGAGCTTCGGGTACGCGGCGAAGATAGTCGCTGGAATGTGATCGACCTTGCCGCCGATGAACCAGCGCACCGCCATGTGAAGCTTCAGGTCCACCACGTTGATTTTCGCGCCACCGAAGAACGGCGCGCCGCTGATGTTCTTCTCCGCCGCCTGCGCCCACGCCGGCAGATAACCGGCCACCAGCGCCTCGCGCGCGGCTTTTTTATCGGCGTCGGGCATGCGCAGGGTCGGGCCTACGTTCGCGCGCAGGTCTTCGACGTGCTGCATCATCCCCTCATGGCGCGCCGCTTCAAACTCGTCGGCGGGATGCAGCCCGTGAGCGCGCCCTACCAGCAAAAGTATCGCGTTGGTGTGCGCGAGCGGCGGCCGCCCCGGCAATTCATAAACAGGCATCGCTCCGTACGGCATTTGCGGCTTTAACGCGGGCCAGGCCTCGAATTTTACGCGCACGTCCTCGAAGTCGATGCCCGCGAGATGCAGTGCGAGCCGGCATTCCTCGCCGCGGCTTACCGGTGCGTCGAAATAAATCAGTTTTGGTTTAGCCATGTTATGCAATCGCCCCCGCCTTGCGCATCGCCGCAATCTCTTCCGCGCCGTAACCGGCGGCCTTCAGCACTTCATTGGTGTGCTCACCCATGCGTGCAGGCGGGCGCTCGAGCGACGGGCCATCGTGCCTGAACTTGAACGCGGCGACCGGCACCGTGACCGGCTTGCCGACGCCCGCCACGTTGTCATGGCGATGCAGAAGGCCGCGATGCTTCAACTGCGGGTCCTGCAACGTCTCGTGCAGCTCGCGCACGCGCGCGGCCGGGACGTGCTTGCCTTCGAGATAGTGCTCCCACTCGTCGGCGGTTTTTTCTTTCATTCTTTTGGCGACCATTTCGTACTTCTCGTCATAGCGCCCGTAGCGCTCGTCGAGG
>JAIOOZ010000419.1 GCA_021414185.1 Betaproteobacteria bacterium | reverse complement strand
CGCGAGCCGACGGTCAAAGCATTCGTCACGCTGAATCTCGATGCCGCGCGCGCGGCAGCCGATCTTGCGACCGCGCGCTATCGCGCAGGCCGTCCGTTGTCGATGGTGGACGGCTGCCCGGTGGGCATCAAGGACATCATGGACACCAGCGACATGCCGACCCAGATGGGAAGCGCGCTGTTCGCCGGCTGGCAGCCGCGTTACGACGCAGCGTGCGTGCAGGCGTTGCGTCATGCGGGCGCTGTTATCGTCGGCAAGACGGTGACAACGGAATTTGCGTGTGGCGGTCCCGGCCCCACAACCAATCCGCATGATGCGACGCGCACCCCCGGCGGTTCGTCCAGCGGCTCGGCCGCCGCGGTAGGCGCCGGCATGCTGCCCGTCGCGCTGGGCACGCAAACCCAGGGCTCGACGCTGCGGCCGGCATCGTATTGCGGTGTCGTCGGCTTCAAACCTACCCACGGCGCGCTGACTATGGCCGGCGTGCATCCGATTTCGACTACGCACGACCATCTCGGCGTGCTCGGCGCTACGCTGGAAGATACGTGGCGCACGGCGTCGCATCTGGCGCTTGCCGTCGGCAACCCGGGGCAGCCGCTGCTGAATGGAGCGAGCGCCGAATTACCTGCACCGGTGAAACCGCGGCGTTTGATTCATTTACACACCAGGGGTTGGCAGGAAATCGATGCCGCGACGCGCGACGCATTCGCGGTGTTGACGGCGCGGTGCGCGCGAAATGGTGTCGAAATTGTCAGCCGCGACAACGACAGCGGCGTTGCTGCGCTCGAAGCAGCTTTTGATGATGCTTTCATCGAAAGATCCCTCGACGTCACCGCCTATGAAATGAAATGGCCTTATGAACAATACGTGCGGCGCTACGGCGACCGCGTGATACAGCGCGTGCGCGACCGTATCGCAAAGTCCGCGACCATGACGCCGGAATACTACGCAAGCCTGCTGGCGGAAAAGGCGGCGATGCGCGCCCGTTTCAATGCGCTTGCAGACCATGCAGATGGTTTTATTACGCTCGCAGCATCGGGAGCGGCGCCGGTCGGGCTTGAACATACCGGCAGCCGGGCTTTTCTGGTGTTTGCGTCGTTTCTCGGTGTGCCGGCGTTCAGCCTGCCGTTGATGACGGTCGCCGGTTTGCCGCTGGGGCTGCAATTGATCGGAGGTCAGGGGCGTGATGGCGCGCTTTGCGCGGTCGCGCACTGGTTAATGCGTGCATAAATATTTTTTCCGGAATGCCGGACTGCTGCTTCTTTTGCAACGCACCAATTGCTGGTAAAATCAGCGCTCCCGGCAGTCCGTCGTTGTAAAAGCTCTTGCCAGTGCGTAAGACGGATTAGCGGGGCGTAAAGAAAAACTCCAATTCGGTCAGAAAGACATGACTACGCGTCCAAAATATCTCAACCTGCTGCAGATCAGACTGCCGCTGCCTGCGCTGGTGTCGATCATGCATCGAGCCAGCGGCGCGGTTTTGTTCCTCTCGCTGCCGATTTTACTGTTCGCATGGCAGTCCAGCCTCACTTCGGCCGACACTTTTGACGCATTCCGGCAGGTTGCCTCCAACTGGTGCGTGAAGATCGTCATGCTGGCGCTGCTGTGGGGATATTTTCATCATCTGTGCGCGGGCATCCGGCACCTGGTGATGGACATCGATCTGGGGACCGAGCTGGCAACAGCACGGCTCACGGGCAAGCTGGTACTCGTGATCAGCATAACCCTGACCATCGTCGTCGGAGCGTGCTTATGGTAAATCGCGCAGTCATAGGTGCTCATTACGGCCTGCGCGACTGGCTCGCGCAGCGCATTACGGCCATCGTCATGGCTTTGTACACGCTGTTGTTCGTCGGCTTGCTGATTGCCGCTCCCAAAATCGATTACGCCGTGTGGCGCGGGTTGTTTGCTCCGCAATGGATGAAGCTTGCCACGCTGCTGTGCCTGCTGAGCCTGTATTTGCACGCATGGATAGGCGTGCGCAATATTTTCATGGACTACATCAAGCACGGCGGCGTGCGGCTTGCGTTGTATGTGCTGGTGATCGCTGCGCTTATCGCCTGCGCCGGCTGGTCAGTTCAGATTCTGTGGAGCATATAAAGCAATGACGATCGCCAAAAGACAGTTTGATGCGGTAGTCGTGGGCGCCGGTGGTTCGGGGTTGCGCGCGGCGCTGCATCTGTCGGAAGCCAATCTGAAGGTGGCGGTGTTGTCGAAAGTATTTCCCACCCGTTCGCACACCGTGGCGGCGCAGGGCGGCGTTGCTGCGTCGCTCGGCAACGACGGCGACGACAACTGGCACTGGCATATGTTCGATACCGTCAAGGGCTCGGACTATCTCGGCGACCAGGACGCAATTGAATTCATGTGCCGCAAGGCGAACGAAGCGGTCTACGAGCTCGAGCACTTCGGCATGCCGTTCGACCGCACGCCCGATGGCCGTATTTACCAGCGGCCGTTCGGCGGCCAGACACGCAATTACGGCGAAGGCCCGGTCAAGCGCTCGTGCGCGGCCGCGGACCGCACCGGTCACGCCATGCTGCACACCCTCTACCAGCGCAACGTGCGCGCGCATACGCAGTTTTTCGTCGAGTGGATGGCGCTCGACCTGATTCGCGACCAGGAAGGTGACGTGCTTGGCGTGGTGGCGATGGAAATGGAAACCGGCGAAGTGATGATGCTGCAGGCCAAGGCGACTTTGCTCGCCACCGGCGGCGCAGGGCGCATCTATTCGGCCAGCACCAACGCATTCATCAACACTGGCGACGGCCTCGGCATGGCGGCGCGCGCGGGCATTCCGCTCGAAGACATGGAATTCTGGCAGTTCCACCCGACCGGCGTTGCAGGTGCGGGTGTGCTGATCACGGAAGGCGTGCGCGGCGAGGGCGGCTTCCTGCTCAACAAGAACGGCGAGCGTTTCATGGAGCGCTATGCGCCGACCGTGAAAGACCTTGCGTCGCGCGACGTGGTCTCGCGCGCGATGGCAACCGAAATCAAGGAAGGCCGCGGCGCCGGCAAGGACGGCGAATATATCTTGCTGAAGCTCGACCACCTGGGCGCGGAAGTCATCGACAAGCGCCTGCCGGGCATACGCGAAATCGCGATGAAATTCGCGAACGTCGATTGCACC
>JAIOOZ010000053.1 GCA_021414185.1 Betaproteobacteria bacterium | reverse complement strand
AACCATGGTTGTCCATAGATCTGCCGCCGTCGCCCCGCCGCGCTCGGCAATCACCGAAAGAATTTGCTGTACGAGGGTTGACGCATGCAGGCCACCGACCCGCGGCGGCTCGAACCAGCCGGCGATGAGCAGGCGAACCATAGCAATGGTCTGCACCAAGCCCTCGCGGAGCAGATCGGATATGTCCGACGCGTCGTTGAGTTCCGACTCTACGGCGTAACAGCGCAGAATCGCTGGCTCGCCTTTTCGTCGTCCGGAGCGCCCCAAGCGTTGCCGAAAGCTTGCCACAGAAGGCGGCGGGCCGATTTGCGCGATGCTCTTCACGGCGCCGATGTCGATGCCCAATTCGAGCGTGGTCGTACAGATCGCTGTCGCCGGCCGTTCACCGCTCTTTAGCGCAGCCTCCGTTTCCTCTCGGATATCCTTAGCCAGACTGCCGTGATGAGGCCAGAACTCATTCGGCACACCTTCCCGCTCACAGCGCCGACGCAATAGGTCAGCAAAAACCTCGACACGGCTTCGACTGTTCGGAAACACCAGGTTGTTGGAACCGCGCAATGCCTTGTAGAGATGCGCGCCAATCGCCAGCGTACTCCCGGTAACCAGGTCCTCCAGTTCCGGATTCTCGATGTCATCTTCGGTCTTGATGCGAGGCGGCTGATCAACGCAGCCCTTGACCAGCACCTTCAACTCCTGACCGCTAGAGCCGGAGATGATTTGCCGAACGCTTTCCGGAGCACCCGGCCTCAGGAAGCCAGCGGCGAGGTTCATATCGCCCAAGGTCGCCGACAGCCCGACGCGGGGCATCTTCCTCCCGGCTGCCCTTTCGACGCGCCCCATCAGCGACTGCAATTGTTTGCCACGCTCCGTACCAATGAACGCGTGCAGTTCATCGACCACCAGGTACTTCACCGCTGTCATCAGTCCCGGAATGCCACTGCCCCGTGTAACGAACAGTGCCTCCAGCGATTCCGGAGTGATCAGCAGGATGCCGTGGGGGTTCTTGATGAACTTGTGTTTGCGGCCGGCGGCGATGTCGCCGTGCCATGGGATGACTGGGATATCAAGCGATTCGCATAGCTGCGAGAGACGCCCCCACTGATCATTTATCAGCGCTTTTAGGGGGCTCACATAGAGAACCGAGCCGATGTCCGGTTCCGATCGCAACAGGTGCGTCAGGATCGGAAAGAACGCCGCCTCGGTTTTTCCGGCGGCCGTTGCAGCGGCGATGATGACGTCTCCATCCGCTTCGATCAGCGCCGGGACAGCCTTTTCCTGCGCGTCGCGGAGTGCGGTCCAGCCCTCCTGCCAGATCCAACGCTGGATCCGCTCGTCGAGGAGCGCGAACGAGGAACTAGAGCTTGAAACTAGCGAGTTCATCGTCTTCGGCGACCTGTTTCTCCGCATCACCGCCGGCATCTTTCGCCACCTCGATGCCGTCGAGAAACGACGTCCACTCCACCCCCGGGTTCTGCTCCAGCACTGCAAGCAAATTGATGAAGGCCGTGATCGTCGTGCGCGGCGTGCGGAAGTACGCATCGCCGAGGCGGGTTGCACAGTGATTCATGAACGCAGGCAGCGCCGCATCGGGCAGCAGATACTTTTCAGTCTGTCCGGACGAATAGACATGGCGCAACTTCTGCAACAAGACATAGAAGTCTTCGTGTGACAGGCTTGCCAGTCGCATCACGGGTCCGGAGAAATCGACGAATCCGGTCTTCGCAAAAGTGTTTTCGGCCAGCCGGGACTGGAGCGCGGAATAGCTGTAGAGCCCTCGGCGGGTATCGAACAGGAACTCCGGCGTGCCACCAAGCACGAAGCCAAGTCCATCGGCCGTACCCTGCAACGAATCGTTCAGGATGCGCAGGATCTGCTCATAATTTCCATTTCGGGCTTGGGTGTTCGCCAATTTGTAGAGGTTCACCATTTCGTCGAGGCAGACCATTAGCCCGTTGAACCCCGCGAGCCGGACGAAGCGGGCAAGCAGCTTGATCTGGTCGTAGACCGAGGCATCGTCGACGATGGTTCGCACGCCCAGCGCAGCACGGGCATCGGTGCGGGTGCTGAACTCCCCGCGCAGCCATCGAATGGCGTCAGCCTTCAATTGCTCGTTGCCATCATCGAAACCCTTGCAGTAGGCGGCGATGACATCGGCAAAGTCGTAGCCATTGACCATCTCGGTCAATTGCTCGAGGCGCGAGCGAATCACTTCCTCCGCAGTCCGGCCCGTCGTCTTGGCGTCAGCCTTCGCTTGGGCCACGAACTTCTCGACCACGCCGGCGAGTGCACCACCGTCTGGCTTGGTGCGCGTCGCCATGTTCTTTGTCAGTTCCGCGTAAAGGGAGCGCGCCTGGCCGCCGCTGGCGTGAAGCCTGCGATCGGGGTTGAGATCAGCGTGGACCGTCACGAGTTTCTTTTCTAGTGCAATGGCCCGGACAAGGTTGAGGAAGAAAGTCTTGCCTGAGCCGTATTCGCCGACCACGACCCGAAAACTCGAGCCCCCATCGCAGATCCGCTCGATGTCTTTGATCAGGGCTTCCAACTCCTTGACGCGACCGACCTGGATGAGGTGCTGACCGGTGCGCGGTACGACTCCAGCGCGGAGTGATTGAATGACCGCATCGCGGTCCTTGGGACGAATAGTGCTCATGCCGGCAGTTTCTCCAGGATTTCTTGATTGATTTCTACGGGGTCATCGCCATCGACCAAGGGAGCGTCGAAATTGTCGAGTGCGGCTTCATTGATGTGCTCCAAGGCACCGTCGAGCATCAGTTCCATGTCGGCAGCAATATCGGCAAGTTCTTGCCGGGTCCAGATTGGACGTGAAACCAGCATCCGCAGAAACGCGACATAACTCGGATCCAGCCCCAGTATCCCGGGTTTGGGAGCAGGCTCGTCCTCGTCGACGGGAACAGTCTGCGACTCTGCCGTTTCCTCGGCGAAGACGTTTGCAAGCAGAGCTGTAACCGCTTCGGTCTCCTTTTGGAGCTGGGCAATCCGCTCTGGATCAAGGACGAATCCGGCCGCTGCCGCCGCCTTTGGTGCCTCGGACACCAAAGCACCTTTGACCGGTACGCTTGCGGAGTGAAGATCAGAGTAGACGAGCTTGGCGTCGACTTGAAGCGTCTTGTAGACCCGTTCGAGAAATTTCACCTCGTCGGGACTTACGGTACCGTCGGCCTCGGCAAGATGCGCCAGAAACTTCGCAATCGTGCGCTTGGCCTCTGCCGCCAAAGGTTCGAGCTTTTTCTTCAGGCCGGCAAGTGTCGT
>JAIOOZ010000418.1 GCA_021414185.1 Betaproteobacteria bacterium | reverse complement strand
TGGTGCAACTCGCCAATGACAGCGGCGGGCGCGACAATATATCGGTAATCCTGGTGCGGGTGATTGAGGATTTTGGAGTGCCCACGGGATGGTTTGCCAAATTCAAGGCGTGGTTTAGATAATAAGGTTACAGGGATACTGCCATGGCGAAGTTGATCATGAGTTTGGATAACGCGGTGATTCGGGACGTTCCGCTCGATAAAGAGCGCTTCACTATCGGCCGCAAAGCGCACAACGACATCCAGATCGACAATCTGGCCGTCAGCGGCGAGCACGCATTGATAGTGACCATCCTTAATGATTCGTTTCTCGAGGATCTGGGCAGCACCAACGGCACCCTGGTCAACGGTAATCCGGTCAAGAAGCACATCCTGCAAACCAACGATGTCATCGAAATCGGCAAGTACAAGCTGAAGTTTGTCAGTGAAGCGCCAACCGGCGCAGCTTCGGTCGCCGACTTCGAGAAAACCATGGTGCTCCGCGCGCCGATAGGCAAAATGAATCCGCCGGGTCCGGGCGGCGGCGGTTTTGGCGATACCCAGGTCAGTCCCACAGCCACGCAAACGACTACTCAAAGCCAGCCCTTGCCTGCAAGCCCCGCGGCGGCGGCGGTCAAGCAGCCCGAAAAACTCGCGGCGATCCAGATCCTGACCGGCCCATCGGCGGGCAAGGAACTCGAACTGATCAAGAACCTGACGACGCTGGGCAAGCCCGGAGTGCAGGTGGCGGTGATTACGCGCCGGCCGCACGGCTACTTCATCACGCACGTCGAAGGCGCCAGCTTTCCGGTCATTAACGGCAAGGCGCTCGATGCGCAGGCGCACCAGCTCAACGACCATGACGTTATCGAGTTGGCGGGGGTAAAAATGGAGTTCTTTTTCAAGAACGGCTAGGCTGCGGCGCCCGTTCGGGCGCAGCCAGCGGGCCGTTTCTCCACCCACGACATTTCAGCACCCGACCCATGAGCCGATCGCTGGCGTCATTCGGCAACCTCGCCGCTGGGGCGCCACGACAAATACACGCAGCGCGCGGGGCGTCTGCTGCCAGCGCAACGGACATAAGTTTTACTGCATTGGGGAGCGGTAGCGGCGCACACTTCCCCATACCGACGGCCGCATGGGAGGCGGGTTGAAAAAAAATATCGTTCGCATTGGCCTGGGCCTCGCCCTGCTGCTGGCATTTCTGGGCCACGCCGCAAAATGGGGATTCGGCAGCTGGACTTTCGAGCTGCCGCTGGTAAATCGACTCGAGGCAATTGTTTATGACACGCGGCTGGCGCTGACCATGCCGCGCACCGTCGATCCGCGCATCGTCATTCTCGACATCGACGAAAAAAGCCTGGCCGAGAAGGACAAAGGCGGCGAGGGACGCTGGCCGTGGCCGCGCGATCGCATGGCGCTGCTTCTCGACAAGTTGTTCGACCACTACCAAATCGCCATTGTCGGTTTCGACGTCGTCTTCGCGGAGCGTGACGAGAGTTCGGGCCTCAAAGTGCTGCAGCAACTGGCGCAAAAGGAAATGAAGGACGTCGCGGGCTTTCAGTCGACGCTCAAGCAGCTCCAGCCACAGCTCGATTACGACGAAATCTTTGCAAATCACATGCGTAACCGCGCCATTGTGCTCGGCTACACCTTCAACTACGGGTCGGCGGAAAGTGGCGGCGCGCCCGCTACAGTCATAGGCCAATTACCGCAACCGGTGCTGCCTTCAGGCACCTTCACCGGGAAAAACATCGGTTTTTTCAAATTCGATGGCCACACGGCAAACCTGCCTGAATTTCAAAAGGCCGCAGCCAGCGCGGGCCACTTCAGTATCGAACCCGATGCGGACGGAATTCTGCGGCGAGTGCCCATGTTGGCGGAGTACAAAGGGGCCTATTACGAGCCGCTTTCGCTTGCCATGGTGCGCATGCTGATCGGCATGCCGAATGTTGTCCCCGGATATCCCAGCGACAAGGCGCTTATCCTCAGCAAGAACTACTCCGGGCTGGAGTGGCTGGAAGTCGGCAAGATCAAGGTGCCGGTGGACGAAGCGGTAACGACATTGATTCCCTACCGCGGCAAGCAGAAAAGCTTCCAATACGTGTCGGCCGTGGACGTCCTGAACGAGCGCGTCGCGGTGGACGACCTGAAGAGCAAGATCGTGCTGGTTGGGACGACGGCGCCGGGCTTGCTGGACTTGCGTGCGACGCCGGTGGAAGCGGTATATCCGGGGGTCGAGGTTCACGCCAATTTGATCTCGGGCATGATCGACCGCAACATCAAGCAAAAGCCGCCCTATGTTATCGGCGCCGAGTTTTTGTCGCTGCTGGTCGCCGGCCTGGCGATGGCGCTGCTGCTGCCGCTGCTGAATCCGTTGAAATCGCTGCTCGTGACGCTGGCGGTGTTGATGACCGTGTTGTTCACGAATCTGCTGGTGTTTCACGTCGGCAACCTGGTGCTGCCGCTGGCGTCGGGGCTGATGCTGATTTCGCTGCTGTTTGCGCTCAACATGACTTACGGCTACTTCGTCGAAACGCGCGGCAAACGGCAGATCACGGGACTCTTTGGCCAGTACGTGCCGCCGGAACTGGTCGATGAAATGGCGCGCAATCCCGAGAGCTTCTCGATGGAGGGCGAATCGCGCGAGATGACCGTTCTCTTCACCGACGTGCGCGGTTTTACCACCATCTCCGAAGGGCTGGACCCGAAACAGCTGTCACAGCTGATGAACGAGTTTCTGACGCCGCTGACGGAAGTCATTTACAAGCACCGCGGCACCGTTGATAAATTCATGGGTGACTGCATCATGGCGTTCTGGGGCGCGCCGCTCGCCGATCCGGCGCATGCCAGGAATGGCATCATGGCCGGTCTCGAGATGCACCAGATACTGAAGAAACTGAAGCCTGAATTCCAGGCGCGCGGCTGGCCCGAAATCCGCATCGGCGTCGGCCTCAACACCGGCCGCATGAGCGTCGGCAACATGGGATCGAAGCTGCGGACAGCCTATACTGTGATGGGGGACGCGGTAAATCTCGCGTCCCGGCTCGAAGGCATCACAAAGGAGTATGGCGCTGATATCATAGTCGGCGAAGGGACCAAGGACGCGGTGCCGGATGTCGTCTTTCGCGAGCTCGATCGCGTGCGCGTGAAAGGCAAGGACGAAGCGGTGGCGATCTTTGAGCCGTTCGGCATGCAGGGCCAGGTCGACAAGGCGAAGCTCGAGGAAATCAAGCTTTACACCCAGTTTTTGCGGCTGTATCGGGCGCAGGACTGGGACCAGGCGGAGTTGCAGCTGTTTAATTTGCAGAAACAGGTTCCCGGTAATCCGCTCTACAGCCACACCTTCGTGGAGCGGATCACCTATTTGCGCGCGAACCCGCCGGGCAAGGGCTGGGACGGCGCGTTCACGTTTACGACCAAATGACACGGCATCGATGAAACTCCGGATCCTCGGCTGCAGTGGCGGCATTGGCGGTGACTTGCGCACTACGTCGATGCTGCTCGATCACGATATCCTGATCGACGCCGGCACCGGCGTCGGCGACCTGAGCATCGACGAATTGGCGCGCATCGACCATGTATTCCTGACCCATTCGCATCTCGATCACGTGACGTCGATCCCGTTCATGGTCGATTCGGTGGGCTGGATGCGCGACAAGCCGATCACCGTGCATGCCATAGAGCCGACGCTGGAAATCCTGCGTCAGCATCTTTTCAACTGGAAGTTGTGGCCGGATTTCACCCAGATCCCGGATGCGCAGAAGCCGTTTTTGCGTTACGAGGCCGTGGTCCTGGGCAAGACGGTCGATGTCGGCGGCCGCAAACTGACGCCGCTGCCCGCGAACCACGTGGTGCCGGCGATCGGCTACCGGCTCGATTCCGGCCGCGCGAGCCTCGCTTTCACCGGGGATACGACGACCAATGATGCGTTCTGGACGGAAGTCAACAAGATCGACAACCTGCGGTATTTGTTTATTGAAACGGCGTTTTGCAACCGTGAGCGCGACCTCGCGATCGCCTCCAAGCATCTGTGTCCGAGCATGCTGGCCGAGGAACTGGCGAAACTCAAGCGCAAGGCCGATGTCTATATTACGCACCTGAAGCCGGGTGAAGTCGAAGTCACCATGCAGGAAATCCTGGAATGCGCCGGCGCCTACAGCCCGCGCATGCTGGAGAACAACCAGGTGTTCGAATTATGAGCGCAGGGCGCAAATTCCGCGTCCTGAATTCGGATTTTGGCATGTGTGCCAAATGTGAGAGGTCAGGCCGCCATGAGTAGCGTACTTGAAACCAAGCCGGTCGCGCAGGACAACCTGGCGGAGAAGCTGAATTTCTCCAAGGCCCTGCAATCGGTCACCAACCGCATCCACGCCACCAGCAACATAGACGAAATCATGCTGGAGCTGAGCCAGGACATCTGCGGCCTCTTCAACGCCGACCGGCTCACGCTCTATCTGATGAGCGAAGACAAAACATCCATCGTCTCGAAGGTCAAGACCGGGCTTAACTCGTTCAAGGACCTGAAGTTGCCGATCGCAGAGCAAAGTATCGCCGGCTTTGTCGCGGTGCATAAGAAGATGATCAACATCCGCGACGTCTACGACGAAAAGGAACTCAAGGCCTACAGCCCGCAGCTGAATTTCCTGAAGCAGGTGGACGTCAAGACCGGCTATCGCACCAAGCAGATGCTGGTCGCGCCGGTCATAGACGCGCAAACCAAGGAATTGATCGGCGTTATGCAGATCATCAATTCCAAGAGCGGGCAGCCGTTCCCGCCGGTCATGGAAGAAGGCGCGACGCACGTTGCGGAAACACTGGCTATCGCGTTTCGCCAGCGCCAGAAGCCCGTTGCCGGGGTCAAGGGCAAGTACGATCACCTGGTGTCGAACGCGGTCATCTCGGCCGAGGAACTGGAACTGGCGACGCGCTCGGCACGCCGCAAGAATCTCGATGTCGAAACCGTCCTGATCGATGAATTTCAGGTCAAGCTGGACAAAATCGGCGAGGCGCTGGCGGCTTATTTCGACGTGCCTTACGAGCCGCACAAGGCGGACCGCGTGAAGCCGATGGACCTCATGAAAAACATGAGCCGGGAATTCGTCGAAAGCAGCCTGTGGATACCGATCGACGAGACGAAAGACGGCATCATCATATTGACGACCGACCCGGAAAAAATCCGCGGCTCCAGGGTTGTCAACAACGTTTATCCGAAAAGCAAGATTGTCTACCGCGTATGCTGTGCGCGCGAATTCGTCGCGACGCTCGATCTCTTTTTTGGCGGCAGCGGCGGGTCGGCGGGTGTCGGCAACGTCGATGACGGCACCGATATCGGCGATTTATTGTCCGGTCTCGAAGATGAAGAGACGCTTGAGGAAAATAACGAAGACGTCGCGTCGGCGGCGTCGGACAACGAGGTCGTCAAGCTCGTCAACAAGGTTATCGTCGACGCCTACAAGCAGGGCGCGTCCGATATACATATCGAGCCCTATCCTGGCAAGGGCAAGACCGAGATCCGCTTCCGCAAGGACGGCTCGCTGATGAATTACATTTCGGTGCCGGCCGCCTATCGAAACGCCATCGCCGCGCGCCTGAAAATCATGTGCGACCTCGACATTTCCGAGCGTCGCAAGCCGCAGGACGGCAAGATCAAATTCAAGAAGTATGGCCCGCTCGACATCGAACTGCGGGTGGCGACCATTCCGTCCGCCGGCGGCGTCGAAGATATCGTGATGCGGATACTCGCCGCCGGCGAGCCGATTCCGCTCGACAAGCTCGGGTTGTCCAATTACAACCTGGTCAAGTGTAAAGAGGCTATTGAAAAGCCCTACGGCCTCTTTTTCGTGTGCGGCCCGACCGGTTCAGGCAAAACCACGACGCTGCACTCGGTGCTCGGCTACCTGAACACGCCCGAGACCAAGATCTGGACCGCCGAAGACCCGGTTGAAATTACGCAGCGTGGGTTGCGCCAGGTGCAGATGAATCCCAAGGCGGGGCTGACGTTTGCGATCGCGATGAAAGCGTTTTTGCGGGCTGACCCGGACATCATCATGGACGGTGAAATGCGCGACAAGGAAACGGTCGGCACCGGTATCGAAGCATCACTCACCGGTCACTTGGTGTTCGCCACCCTGCACACCAATTCGGCGCCGGAATCGATCATCCGCCTGCTCGATATGGGCATGGACCCGTTTAACTTCGCCGATGCGCTGCTCGGCATTCTCGCGCAGCGTCTCGCCAAGCGGTTGTGCGGCAAATGCAAGAAGCCATACGTGCCGTCGGCCGAAGAACTCAAGCTGTTCGTCGAAGAGTATTCCGGCGAACTGATGAATACCGAAGCCTGGAAGAAGGACCCCAAGGGCGAACGGGAAAAACTTATCCAGATGTGGACCAAGGACTTCGGCAACGATAAAGGCGAGATCCAGTTCCACAAGGCGGTCGGCTGTGAGACGTGCGGAGGCGGCGGTTACAAAGGCCGGGTCGGTTTGCACGAGCTTCTGATCGGCACCGACCCCGTAAAGAAACTCATTCAGGAGCACGCGCGGGTGGCCGATTTGTTCGCCTGCGCGCTAGGCGAAGGCATGCGCACCCTGAAGCAGGACGGCATGGAAAAAGTCCTGCTGGGGATGACCGATATGGCGCAGGTGCGCGCCGTCTGTATCAAGTAAATACTGCGCCATGAACCAGATGCAGCACCCCCGGGATTCCGCCAATCTGTTCGAGCGTCTGGAGCAGCTCAATCAGGTCGGCGTCGCGCTGTCCAAGGAAACCGACATCAACCGGCTGCTGGAAGCGATCCTGCTGGCGGCGAAGAAAATCACCAATGCCGACGGGGGAACCCTCTACCGCGTAATCGACGACCGCACGCTCAAGTTCGAGATCATGCGCAACGATACGCTCAAGATCGCGATGGGGGGCACCACCGGGGCCGACATTCCCTTCCCGCCCATCAACCTGTTCGACCAGGACGGCAAGCCGGTGAATACGATGGTGGTCGCGTATGCGTTTCATCACGACACCTCGGTCAATATCGCAGACGCCTATATCGAGGAAGGCTTCGACTTTTCGGGCACCAAGACCTTCGACCAGAAGACCGGCTACCGTTCACAGTCGTTCCTCACGGTGCCGATGAAGAACCACGAGAACGAGATCATCGGCGTGCTGCAGCTGCTGAACGCCAAGAGCCAGGCGACCGGCGCGGTGAGCCCGTTCTCGTCGGAGGACCAGCAGCTCGCTGAGTCGCTGGCCTCGCAGGCGGCAATCGCGCTGACCAACCGGCTGCTGATCAACCATCTCGAAAACCTGTTCGAGTCTTTCATCAACCTCATCAACGCCGCGATCGACGACAAGTCGCCCTACACCGCCGGCCATTGCGAACGCGTGCCTCAGCTGACGATGATGCTGGCGGAGGCTGTCAACAATTGCGCGGTCGGGCCGCTGAAGAATTTCAGCATGAACGACAAGGACCGCTACGAACTGAAGATCGCGGGCCTGCTGCACGATTGCGGCAAGGTGACCACGCCGGTGCACGTGGTCGACAAGGCGACCAAATTGCACACGATATTCGACCGCATCGCCCTCGTCGATACGCGGTTCGAGGTGATCAGACGCGACGCGGAAATCGCGCTGTTGAAGACCAAACTGGCAGCGCTGGAGAAAAAAGACAACCAGGCGGTGGACGCCGCCGAGCATGAATTCAAGCTGCAGATGCGCCGCATCGACGAGGACCGTGAATTCCTGCGTTTCTGCAATGTCGGCGGCGAGTTCATGAAACCGGAGGACCTGGAGCGGGTAAAACAGACTTCGGGCAAGTACCGGTGGCGCGACGTCGAAGGCAGCGACGCCGATTTTCTGACGGCGGACGAAGTCGAAAATCTGACCATCCGCGCCGGCACGTTGACCGCGGCCGAGCGCCAGATCATCAATCATCACATCGACGTGACCATCCAGATGCTGGAAGCGCTGCCGTGGCCCAAGCACCTGAAGAACGTGGCTGAATACGCCGGCGGCCACCACGAGCGCATGGATGGCAAGGGCTACCCGCGCGGACTCACGCGCGACCAGATGTCGGTGCAGGCGCGCTGCATGGGCATCGCCGATATTTTCGAGGCGCTGACCGCCAAGGACCGGCCCTACAAAAAAGGCAAGACCCTGTCGGAATCACTGTCCATTCTGGGCAAGTTCAAGCTGGGCGGCCACATCGATCCCGACCTGTTTGACGTATTCATGTGGGAAAAGGTCTATCTCAAATACGCCGAGCAGTGCATGGACAAGCACCAGATCGACCACGTCGATCTCGCGCAGGTTCCGGGGTATGTGCCGCCGCCGGCTTGAGGTCATTTCGGCGACGCCAGGGGTTTATGCGCTGTTGCCGGTTCCGCCTGAGCAACTGACCGCAGCAAATTAAATTGCCGCAATGGTTGCAATGCCGCCGAGGACGTCGTGATCGGGGGCGTCGTTGAATTTCGTTAGAAGGACAGAATGCTACGAGAGATAGTCAGGTCGGTCGTCCGCCGTTTATTCGAGGCGCCGCCGGGCGGTGCTGGCGGGCAGGGAAGTTTCCCGGTGGATGACCTGCGGGCACTCAAGGAGCGTCACGAGAGAGCCCCGCTCGATCTGCACACCGGGATATTGTTCAGGGACGTTGCAATCGGCGGCATGGGTCTCCTGGAATTGTATGAGTCCTGTATCCGGGAATCCGACACGGCAGTTTCTCCATGGAAGACCTTCGCCCGGATTCAGGGCGCCGCGAACCTTGCCCGCTATTTCCTGTATTCGCTCGACCTGGAAGGGGCGCGGGCAGAATGCGGGGTTTTCCAGGGTTTCAGCGCGTTGTTTGCCTGTCGCGCAGCCGCGTTGAAAGCAGGCCGCTATGGCGGCGAGGGTTTGCACCTGATCGACAGTTTCGAGGGGTTTCCGCAACCGCAGCCGGAAGACTTTATCCCGATCAGGGGAGGCAACGAAACGAAATACGCGCCTGCGTTTGTGGCGGGAGATGCGGCTGTTTCATTCGAGCAGGTGCGCAGCGTGTTCCGGGCCTTTCCCGGGGTCCAGTTTCACCGCGGTTTTATTCCGGAGGTTCTTGCGCAATTGCCCGAGACCAGCTGGGCGTTCGTGCATATTGACGTGGATCTGCACGACCCCACGCTCGCCAGTCTCGACTATTTTTATCCGCGCATGGTCAAGGGCGGCGTCATTGTCTGCGATGACTACGGATCGAAGCTTTTTCCCGGTGCGCGCAAGGCCTGGGAAAGCTATTGCACCGAAAACGGCATTGCATTCGTTACGCTGGAAACGGGGCAATCCGTACTGATCAAATAAGGCGGGACCCCTGTTCTTCGTCTCTCCGCACGCGACCTCTGAATCGGTATCTTGTAGCACTGTTGGTCGTGTCGGTCGCCGGGCCATCTTCGCGGTCGCATCCCGCAAGCGGGAGCCCTGCTCCGCGCTTCTACGTGCGACCTCCGATTCAGCGTCTCTGGTAGAGGGTGGGTCGCGTCGGTCGCTGGTGTTCCTCGACGGTCACATCCCCGCCAAACTGCGGCGGGGCCCCTGTTCTTCGTCTCGTAACACTACTTCCTCGTTATATAGACGATGAGGCCTTCGGTGGCGACTTCGATGAATTTTTCGCTGTAGCCCATTTCCTGCAATTCCCAGCGAAACGTGTTGCCGAGGCGGGCTTTTTTGTAGACGCCGAGTTTGTGCTGCTGCCTGAAATCGATCGCGCGCTTGAACGTGTCCTCGAGGATGGTCGCCAGTCGCTTTTGCGAAATCTTCCGTTCCTTGCCTTTATCGAGCGCCGGCGGATAACGCTTGGCGAGATCCTGCGCCAAACCCGTGGCAAACGAATCCACATCCTTGCTCGAAACCGTGCCGAACAATGCCATGATCTTGCTCCGGTAAAATAAAGCCGTTAATTCCGATTTTTGCCAAACAAACGTTTCAGCATTTTAAGGCCGAAACCCGGTCCGGGTTGTCGCGTCTGGCCTTTGGGCTCAAACACGCGAACGTCGTAGAGCAGTATATCGCGTAGTACGTCGGCGTCGCCAATCGGCTCGACGCCGTGAAACGAGTGATCGTTCTTGATAAAAGCGAACAGCGAATTCGGCCGGTATTCCATGGTTCTGACTTTATGGAAGAGCTTGTGCGGGTAATGCGGGCCGCCCCGGCAGCTGAACGCCGCATCGCGTGGCACGTAAATCGAGGTGCCGAGATGCTTCAGCGAATCATCATCGGGGCAGTAGAACAGCATGGATAGCAGGCGGTGCGGGGCGTCCGTATGCGGGCCGATGCTGAAGTTGGTCAGATCACGCACGATCAGGGAATCCGCTTCAAAATCGCACTTGTAAATTTCATCGCCGAACCGTTCTTTAACATAGGGTTCGAACTTGTCGATCATCGCGGTCAGAAATCTCTGCGTAATCAGCCAGCCTGCAAATTCTGTCCAGAACAGGCGGCGGGTTTCGTCCAGCTTGTTGATCTCCGCTGGCGTGAACGGCATGACAAAGCGCTCTAGATACGCGCCCTTGGGAACCCGCCCGGTGTCGGCGAGGCTGGTCAGCGCCGCAGCGCCCGGCCAGTTGGCGCGCATTGCCGCGTAAAAATCATCCGGAAATACGTTCTCGACGTAGATATGCGCGTACGGATACTCGCGGATCGGCGCGTTGGCGATCTGGTACAACACGTGTTCTTCAACGGACGAATACATAGTTTCCGACGCCCTTGAATGCGCCTTCAGTGCGTTGCGCCTGCGCCGCCTGCTGCTCGGAATAACCGAACCCGAGCGACTTCATGTCGGCAATGATCTTGCGGTGTTGTTCCAGATTGGTGTTGATTTCCACCAGCACTGATTTCAGCCGCGGGTCGGCGAGCACGCCACGGCAGCCGTCGAGCACCTTGTGCTCGAGTCCGTCGACGTCGATCTTGATGTGGTTGGGCGCCGGCACGACGCCTTTGTCCACCAGCAGGTCGAGGGTGGTCGAGACGCAGCCTTGCGACAGCAGGGTGTCGCGATGTTCCAGCCGGTGGTCGACCTTTTCGCCGAACGAGTGGCACGAACCGCCGATCTGGAACTGGCTCAGATGCAGCAGCGAATAGCTGGCGGAGTCGCTCAGCGCGAGGCAGTAGGCGGTGACGTATTCCGTCAAACCGTTGAGTACGATGTTGCGGCAAAGCAGCGCGTAGTTCTGCGACTCCGGCTCGAACGCAAACGTGCGTACCCCGCGTGTTTTGGCCGCCCATATCGTGTACATACCGACGTTGGCGCCGATGTCGACGAAAACTTCGTCCGCCTGGAATCCCCTGATCCATTCGATGGTGTCGGGTTCCTTGGTAAACAGCGAATCGACGCGCCACTTGGTGAATACGTTGGGAGTCGCGTACGCCACCTCGGTGGTGCCGTCATTGACGGTCTGGTGCGGCTCCAGCATTTCGTATTGCTCGAGCGAAATCTGCGGCGCCGGCGGTGCCGTTTGGGCGCCGGCGGAACGCCGCAAGTTGTGCCACGGCCACAGCAGTACGCGAAAGACGTTCATGGGTAAATTGTGACGGGGAACGGCCTTGTGAACGAGCACGGTCATAATGCCGGCGGACGCCTGCCCGTGACGAGTTTTCTTTAAAAAAGAAACGTTTACATTATCAAGCTGGAGGGATTGCCGCGTCAATAGCGCGGCGGTTGCTGTAGTATGCTGCAGCAAGCCCCGTGCCACCCGCCGCCAACGTGATGCTGACCAATTTAATTTCGCGCCTGTTTTCTTCGCACTCGCCGCGTTCGCCGGAAACCGCGCGCGGCGCCATCGACGACTTGCTGCAGCGTGGGTATCGCAGTCAGCAGGCCGGTGAGCGCGCTGTCGCGGAAAATAATTACCGCGACGCGCTCAAAATCGATGCGCAGCATGCCGACGCGCATTACCTGCTGGGGGCGCTGCTGGGCGAGGGTGGAAATTTCACCGACGCGGCGGCCCATCTCGATCGCGCGCTTGCCGCGAGGCCGGATTTCGCCGCTGCCCATGCGGCACGCGGCAACGTATTTCTCATGCTCGAAGAGCGGCAGGCCGCCATTGCAAGTTACGAACAGGCGCTGCGCCTGGACCCTGGCAACGCCGCGGCGCATTGCAATCTGGGCCTGATCTGGCAGGCGGCCGGCGCGAGCGAGCAGGCGTTGTTGCGATTCGAGTGTGCGTATGCGCTTGCGCCGGAAATTCCCGACCTGCTGAAAAACCTGACGTTGTCCTTTATCGAATTCGAACGCTATGAAGAAGCGCAGGCATTGCTGCAGGCAGTTTTAGCGCAGACACCAAGGCGCACCGAAGCGCTCAAATGCCTTGGGCTGGTGCTGCAGAAACTGCACCGCCCGCAAGAGGCGCTGCAGCACTACCTGACCGTGCGTGCGATCGACGGCGCCGATGCCGAGCTCCTGAACAATCTCGGCATCGTGTATCAGGATCTCGGGCGGCTCGACGAGGCGATCGCGGCTTATGACGCGGCCATCGTGCTCAAGCCTGATTTCACGCTGGCCATCTGGCACCGCTCGCTTGCTTATTTGCTGCAGCACGACTTCGCACGCGGCTGGCCGGACTACGAATTGCGGCTGCTGGGCGCCGACCGCCGGCCACGAGCTGCGGAGGGTGCGAACTGGGACGGCGGCGCGTTGGCGGGTAAAAAATTGCTCGTCTACGCGGAGCAGGGCCTGGGTGATGAGATCATGTTCGCGTCCTGCATTCCGGACGTGGTGGCCGCGGGCGCGAATTGCGTGATCGAGTGCTCCCCCAAGCTTGAGAAGCTGTTCCGGCGCTCGTTTTCGCAAACCGTGGTTCGTGCAACGAACCCGGATAAGTCGCTGCCCGCCGGTGCCGGCGAGATGGGCATCGACCTGCAAAGCTCGATCGGCAGCCTGCCGCAGTACTTGCGCCGCGCGCGCGCGGATTTCCCGCAGCACAGCGGCTATTTGCGCGCCGATCCGCAGGCGGTCGCGGCATGGCGGGAGCGTCTCGCCGCGCTTGGGCCCG
This sequence comes from Betaproteobacteria bacterium, assembly GCA_021414185.1. Classification (GTDB taxonomy): domain Bacteria; phylum Pseudomonadota; class Gammaproteobacteria; order Burkholderiales; family SG8-41; genus PALSA-1004. The sequence goes on along the minus strand of JAIOOZ010000418.1, from coordinate 5,302 downwards.
GCCTCAAAGTGGGCATCTCATGGCAGGGCGGCACGCACAAATCGCGGCGCCCGGTGCGCTCCATGCCGCTTGCGCAATGGCTGCCGATCCTGCAGATGGAAGGCGCGCACTTCGTCGACCTCCAATATACCGACTGTTGCGCTGAAATTGATGAACTGCGCGCGGCCACGGGCGTCACGGTGCACAGTTGGGACGAAGTACGCGCCGACTACGAGCAGGCGGTGGCGCTGGTCACGGCCCTCGATCTTGTAATCAGCGTGTGCACCGCCGTTATTCCCCGGGGGGGCGCGCTCGGCACGCCGGTATGGGTGATGGCGCCGTACAGTCCCGAATGGCGCTATGGAATTGCCGGGCAGGAGATGCCTTGGTATCCTTCGGTGCGCGTGTTCCGGCAGTCCGTGTATGGAGAATGGGGCGCGGTTATTGATGATGTCGCGCAATCATTGCGTAAGATGGCCTGAACTTCCGGTCCGATTAACCACTACGGCAGCACTTCATGATCAAAGTTTTTATCGGCTACGACCCGCGCGAGGCGGCCGCGTACAGCGTGTTGGCCCACAGCATTCATGCCAGGGCATCGGTGCCGGTGGCGGTAGTGCCGGTGATGTTGAGCGAGTTGAAAGGCGTGTTGACGCGCGAACGCCATCCGCTGCAGTCGACCGATTTTTCGTTTTCGCGGTTTCTGACGCCCTTTCTGTCCGACTACCAGGGCTGGTCCATATTCATGGACTGCGACATGCTGGTGCTCGACGACATTGAGAAACTGTATGCGCTGCGCGACGAGCGCTATGCGGTCATGGTAGTAAAGCACGACCACGTGCCCAAAGAGACCCGCAAATTTCTAGATCAGCCGCAAACCGCATACCAGAAGAAAAACTGGTCGAGCGTGATGCTGTTCAACAACGCGCAGTGCCGCGCGCTGACGCCCGACTACGTTAATACTGCATCGGGCCTCGAACTCCATCAATTCAAATGGCTGGCGAACGACGAACTGATCGGTGAAATTCCGGCGCGCTGGAATCACCTCGTTGGCTACAACGCGCCGAACCGCGATGTGTCACTGGTGCATTACACCCTGGGCGGGCCGTACTTTCAGGAGTACCGCGATTGCGAGTACGCGGACGAGTGGCGGGCCGCGCGGCAGGACATGCTGAACGTCGAGCAACGCAAATGAACATGCCGCGCGAACCCCGCATCGCGGCTGACCGCGTTGCATGCTGAGCGGGCTTTCCCGGCTTTGGCATTCATTGTTCGCGGGGCGTGGTAAAACTGCGCTGAATCCAGCCGCCACCGCATTGCCCGACAGCGCGTACCGGCCTTCAGCGTGGTTCGATAGCGGCTTGCGTCTGCTCGCCGCTCATGATGCGGCCGGAGTCGACGCGCTGCTGAGCGAGCCCGTGCAGCGTGACCGCGCCGAATTGGAATGTTTGCGCGCAGGACTCGCGCTCATGCGCGGCGATCCCCGCGCCGCCTTTGCGCACGCCGGGGCCGCACTCGCTTTGCGTGGCGGTTTTTCGGCTGCTCATTTGTGCGGGGCACGCGCAGCGCGTGCATTGGGCCGGCACCAGGCAGCGCTCGCCGGGTTTGCACGGGCGACCGATTTGGATCCCGACGACGCTGAGGCCTGGGCTGCACAAGCCGCAGAGCACATTGTGCTTGGTCAGAGCGAGGATGCGCGCGATTGCTACGAGGTTGCCCTTGCGCACGCGCCGGATTGCGCGGCCGCGAGACTGGGCCTCTCGCGCCTGGAGCGCGAGGCGGGTGCCGCCGCCGCGGCGCTCGCGCACATTGAACATGCATTGCGTGTCGCGCCAAGCGATGCGGATATACATTTCGAGTCAGCGCTGGTTCGCAGCCGTTGCGGCGACCTGCCGGGCGCGATTGCGGCGTATGAGCGCGTGCTCGAACTCAGCCCCGGTTACGCGGCGGCATGCACCAACCTGGGCTTGATGTATTTGGCGCACCTCGGCGACCCGCGCCGCGCGCAGCAGTATTTCGAGCGCGCAATCGAACTCGACCCGTCTTCCGTGGGGGCGCAGGCCAACCTCGGCCTTGCTTTGGCCGAGCAGGGGCAGCTCCAGGCGGCGCTCGCCCATTACGAAAAATTGATTGCCGCTTATCCCGCGGAAAGCGAATATCGCTGGAACCGCGGACTCGCCAAGCTCGGCAGCGGCGATTAAGCGCGCGGGTTGGAAGACAACGAAAAGCGCAACGCGCGCGGCACCGGCGCCGCGCCGCGCGTTTTTCCTTATCCTGCGTGGCAGGGCAAAGCACTGCGCGGCGCCGCCGCCTTGCTGGTTTACGGCGAGCAGGGGCTGGGCGATGAAATGATGTTCGCCGCGTGCGTGCCGGATTTGCTCGCGCGGGAAATACCCTGTGTCATCGAATGCGATACGCGGTTGGCGGGCTTGTTCGCGCGTTCATTCCCCGCCGCCAGTGTGCATGGCGCTCCACGTGACGGCGATCGCCGCTGGCTGGCGGAATACCCGCAGATCGAGGCGCAGATCGCGATCGGCAGCCTGCCGCGTCTGTTGCGGCGGAACACCGATGAATTTCCGGCGCACTCCGGCTATCTGCGCGCCGATCCGGCGCGCGCCGCGCAATGGCGTGCCGAACTGGCGGCCCGGGGCGGCGCTTACTGCGTTGGAATTTCGTGGCGCGGCGGCACTGCGAAGACGCGCCGCGATCTGCGCTCGATGCCGCTGCGCGAACTCATGCCGTTGCTTGCAATTCCACGCATTAAATTTATCAGTCTGGAGCGCGTTGCGGGCGACGAGTTGGCCGAAATCAAAGCATCGTGCGGCGCAGACGTATTGAATTTCGCAGAAGCGCTGGAGGACATGGAGGGGCTGGCGGCGCTTTTGCAGGCTCTCGACGGCGTGGTTACCGTAGACAACACCGTGGCGCATTTAGCCGGCGCCCTCGGCCGCAAGGCCTGGATCATGTTGCCCCACGACGCCGACTGGCGCTGGCAGCGCGTGCCGGCCGCCAGTCCGTGGTACCCGTCGGTCAGGCTGTGCCGGCAGCCGGCCCCTGGAGATTGGGCAACAGTGGTCGAACAGGTGCACGCGGAATTGGCGTCGCTTTGCTGATCATACGGTCCGCGGCGGGCGCAAGCCGCAGGCCGGCGGCCCGGCTGCTGCGGCCGTAGTACACTTTCCGTTCCCATGCGAGCCGAAGAACCTCAGATCGCGACTGCCAAGCAGGTGCTGCAAATTGCGCGGCAGCACTACGGCGCGGGGCGGATGACGGAGGCCGCGAGCATTTGCCGCGATGTGCTCGACACGGATGCCGGCAGCTTCGATGCGCTTCATCTGCTGGGCGCAATTGCGCACAAGGATGGCAATTACGACAGGGCGGTAAAGTTGATCGGGCGCGCAATTGCGTTGAGTCCGGACAACCCGTTTTTTCTGAACAATCTCGGCGAGGCCCTGCGCGAGCTGAACCGTCCGCGTGAAGCCGAACAGCAGTATCGCCGCGCGCTGGCGCTCAAGGCCGATTTCGCCGGGGCGCAGAACAATCTCGGCAACGCGCTGAAAGCCCAGGGCCGCTACGACGAAGCCGCGGCGAGCTATCAGGAAGCAATGCGGCTGGATCCGGCATACACCTCTGCACGGCTCAACGATGCGCTGCTCCATTTGTTGCGTAGCGAATACGGCCCTGGATTCGCGCTCTATGAGCAGCGTTATGAAGGGGCGGATCCACGGCACGTGAGTTCCGCGCGCGACCTGTTCGATCGCATGAAGGACGCGCCGCGGTGGCAAGGCGAGCCGCTGGCGGGCAAGCGTCTGCTCGTCTGGACTGAGCAGGGGCTGGGCGACTGCGTCATGATGATGCGCTACCTGCCGCTGTTGAAGGGCCGCGGCGCGCAGCGCGTCATGGTCTATTGCGCCGCGCCGCTGGTGCGCCTGATGCGCGCGATGGCCGGGGTCGATGAGGTGATCTCGCAGGACGAAATTCTGACCGATGGAACTTTCGACCGGCACTGCCCGCTGATGAGTTTGCCGCATTTGTTCGAAACCCGGCTCGAAACGGTGCCGCGGGAAGTGCCTTATGTGCGGGTGGCGGCGGACCTGCGGCAGACCTGGGCCGCGAAGCTGGAAGCGGTCGCGCGTCCGCGGGTGGGGCTGGTGTGGGCGGGCGCGAAGCGCACCCTGACGGAGTCGCGGCGCAGCACGCGGCTGCAGGCTTTTGCGCCGTTGCTGGATGCCGGCGGCGCGCATTTCGTGAGCCTGCAGAAAAACGAAGATGCGCGACAACTGGAATACGTGAAATGGCCGCTGTTCGATGCGATGGACGAATGCGGCGACCTGCTGGAGACCGCGGCCTTGATCGAGCAGCTCGATCTCGTCATCAGTATCGACACTTCGGTCGCGCATCTCGCCGGCGCTTTGGGCAAGCCGGTATGGTTGCTGACGCGCGGTGACAGCGCGTGGCAGTGGTTGCTGGGGAGGGAAGATTCGCCGTGGTATCCGACGATGCGCATATTCCGCCAGCCGCCGGGCGGCAACTGGCATGATCTGATGACGGATGTCGCGGCCAGGTTCAAAACGATGAGCATGCATTTACCAGGGATTGCACCTTGAAAAAAAAGCACCATCTGCCGAGTATTTACACTGAAACCGGACTGATCTATCTGTGGGACTACCTGTTGGCGCATCACGGCGTCCAGGAGCGCGCTGCCGTCAATCATGACGCACTCGGTTTACTCGCGCACTGCCTGACGCGATTTCCGCAATCGAAGGCCCACCTGCTGCAGGACCTGTATGTCACCTATAAACTGGCTGACAGAAAAAACGGGTTTTTCGTCGAGTTCGGCGCTGCTGATGGCGTGTTTCTGAGTAACACCTATCACCTTGAGAAAAACCTCGGGTGGCGCGGTATTCTCGCCGAACCTTTCCCCGGCTGGCGCGACCCGCTGCGTGCGAACAGAAGCGCTGCTGTCGATTATCGGTGCGTGTGGCGGGAGTCGGGCAAGCAGCTTGAATTCCTGGCGGCCAACCGGTATCCGGAATTATCGTCGCTCAAGAGCTTTGCCGGGAATGATATGCATGCGGAGTCCCGCTTGATCGACGCGGAGACACACATGGTCGATACCGTTTCGCTTAACGATTTGTTATCGGAGCACGGCGCGCCCGAGTCGATCGACTATCTGTCCGTCGACACCGAGGGCAGCGAATTCGATATTCTCGAGACTTTCGATTTTGCGAAGTACCAGGTCCGCGTGATCACCGTAGAGCATAATTTCAAGCCTGACGCGCGCGAGTCCATCCAGCGCTTGCTGGAGTCCAAGGGTTTCCGG